>JAASSV010000186.1 GCA_021767685.1 Caryophanales bacterium
TGGGGCGACCGATGAGAATCGAACTCACGAATGCCGGAGCCACAATCCGGTGCGTTAACCACTTCGCCACGATCGCCGTCTAAAATACTATTTTGAGACTATTAACATTTTATGCAATTCACTGGTAAATGTCAAGTCATTTCAATAAGTTTTTTTTACTTGGGAGTTGGCAAGATAGCAAAAATATTATATAATGTTTAGTTGTGAAAGAGTGATATTTATGAATCAAAAATTATCGAATGCATTAACATTGTTCGCAATGTTTTTATTATCTATTATTTACTTAGAGATTCTATTTAAAAGTCGTGTGCTTGCTTTCGAGTTTAACGCTGCTCTATTTAGAGTTGTTTTATTCTCATTCTCGTACGCATTTTTTATCATGTTTTTATTGATGTTTTTTAAGCAAAAGACAGCCCAACGAACCTCTATTTTTATTATTGTGATCATCTCATTTTTATTCCTTAATCAAGAGGTTTACAACTCATTTGTTGAAGGATTTTATTCCTTCCGTGTTATCGGTGATTTTACTGCTGGCTTATCTTTTTTCAGTGACTATTTTCAAGCCTTGCGGTTTGGTCAAATCACATACTTTTTACCATTAATAGGTTTTATAGTCTTATTAAAATATGATTTAATCAACTTTGATGTTGAATATTATAACATTAAACAACCATTAATCGTTCTTGTGATTGCTGCGCTTAGTTTATTTATTGGTATCCAAACAATAAGCGGTGATAGTAATATTGATGCGATAGATTCAGAAGACCCACTAATCGATGTGACGACTGGGACACTCATAAACTATAATGATGTTGATTTATACACCTATGTCTATAATAATCAAGAGGCGTTACAGAAATTTGGTTTACTAACCTATACCCAAAGAGATTTCTTTAATCTTTTCCGGAAAGATCCTATTTCTAAAGCTGCTTATGATATCCTTATTCGAGATTATCTCGAGAATCTCCCCCCCCACAAAGCTAACAATATGACTGGTCTTTTTGAAGATAAAAACTTTATTTTAATTATGGCTGAAAGTTTTGACACATTTGCTATTCATGAAACCTTAACACCTAATTTATATGCGTTAAAACAGCAATATACTTACTTTGAGAACTATTACTCTCCACTATATTATCGCTCTACTGCCGATACTGAGTTTCTTGTCCAAACGTCAATGTATCCAAACAAAAATGTTACCTTAAGTATGGATGCTTACATGGACAATACTTTCCCGACTACATTCCCTAAATTGTTTGAAGACAAGGGATACTCGACTTATTCATTCCATAACTACACAGACTATTTCTATCCCCGTGGTGATTTCCATGTTAATACACTTGGTTATGATCAATATTGGGGAAGTGAAGAACTTGGTATTACCTCAAACTTTGATCCTGATAACATTATAATTGATCATGTATGGCAAAGTGACTATGAACTTATGCGCCTAGCAGTCCCCAAGTTTATTAATGATAATCGTTTCTTTGTTAACTTACTAACCGTTAGTGGCCATTTCCAATATTCAGAAAATCATGAGATGGCAAAGCCAGAATACGTTAACGCTGTAACGGATTACTTCGCTGAACAAAACCAGCTCGATGATGTTCCTGATGATATCATATATTATTTAGCCGTACATATGGAACTTGATAAAGCAATTGGCTATTTAATGGATGAGTTAGAAGCAGCCAACAAGAAAGATGACACCGTTGTTATGATATTTGGTGATCATTATGCTTATGGGATTAACAATGAAGATATTTGGGAGTATGAAGATCAATATAAAACAGATAATGATGATTTAGATATTCACAATGTACCAATGATGATTATTTCAGATGAAACAGACTTCTACGGCGTTCAGGATGAGTATATGTCTAGTATCGATATCATGCCAACCGTAGCTAACTTATTTGATTTAAATGCAAACTATCGACAACTCTTTGGTAGTGATATCTATGATGACAACCCAAATATAGTTCATTTCGCTAATGGGAGTATGTTAAGTGCAAACTTTAGATATAACTCATTAACCCAGGATTACGAGACAATTGATGATACTGTCACCGATTACTATGTGCTTAGTTTAAACACCGCATTTGTCAATGAGTATCTCTATAATGTACGTATCTTAGAATATAATTACTATAATAAAAATGATTAAAAAAACACCTTAATTCCATCGGGAATTAAGGTGTTTTTATAACATCTAAATAAATCTCTTCAACTTGTTTTGCATAGGATAAGGCCGAGTACTTTTGAACACTTTCAATTGTATTCGCCTTCATTTTTTCCTGCACCGAAGAATGATTAATATAATCAGATACTAACCCAACAAAATCACTATCTTCAGTGAATGTATATCCATTCTTTCCATTAATAACAACATCTTCTAAGTTATCATCATATTTAACAATCAATGGTACCCCACTTGCTAATGCTTCATAATAAGTTAATCCTTGTGTCTCGGTTGTACTAAAGTTGACAAATACATCGGCAAGTTGATAGTATCTTGGGACTTGATCAGGCGGAACCATCCCTGTAAATATAACATGGTCTTCTATACCATATTTTTTTATACGGTCTTGAAATTGGGTACGGTCTGGGCCATCTCCAACCAAGACTAGCCTTGCATCGGGATGTTTTTGTAACACATCGAAAAACCCATCTATTAAAACATCAACACTTTTTTCTCGAGACAATCGTCCCAAAAAGAGCATAACAAATTGATCTTTTTTAAGTCCCAAAGACGATCTTAAGGCATCAATTGAACCATTGGGAAACTTTGATGGATGAAACTGATTGACATATATTCCTGTTGGGATAACTAATCCCTCTTTATTAAAGCCATAGCGATCAAA
>JAASSV010000187.1 GCA_021767685.1 Caryophanales bacterium
AGATTTTACAAAGTCTATTTTTCAGCGTGTTCTTTCATTAAAAAATATAGTAAAATATGCTATAATATCACTAATGAGATAAAGGAGTGAAATCTAAATGCAAAATTTTGTCTATCATTCTCCAACTAAAATTATATTTGGAAAAGATCAAATTCAACAATTAGATAGGTTGTTAAAAGAAAACAATGTCTCCAAAATGTTACTCGTTTACGGACGACAATCAATTAAAAACAACGGTATTTATGATGCTGTGATTGAGACAGCTAAACGCAATGATATCGTGTTATATGAAGAAAGTGGTGTCGCACCAAACCCCGACATTACAAGTGTTAGAAGTGGTGTTGCTACAGTAAAGAAACATAATATTGATTTTATTTTAGCTGCTGGTGGTGGCAGTGTCATTGATTGTAGTAAAGCGATTGCGTTAGGGGCATTACTAGATGAAGACCCTTGGGAAATCTACTTGAATAAGGTGACAGCAACTGACGCGCTACCGGTTGGTGTTATTATCACATTGGCTGCGACAGGAACTGAGACCAATGGAAACAGTATTATTAGTAATCGTGAAGCAGGGCAAAAGCGTGCTGCAAAATACCAAATTTCTAAACCAAAATTTGCGATTATCGATCCGTCTTACACATTAACCGTAAATCGACATCATACTGTTGCCGGAAGCATTGACACAATTATGCATGTCTTAGAACAATACTTTGCTGCTACAAAGCATACAGAGACTACTGACTATATGATGATGGGATTAATTAATGCAGTCATCGAACATACAAATGATATTCTGAAGGGAAATGACTCTTATGATGCAAGAGCTAATATTAGTTGGGCATCGACGATTGCCCTGAACTGGATATTGGGTGTTGATAAACAAGGTGATTGGGCCACTCATCGTTTGAGTTACGCTGTTACTAATATGTATGGCACAACGCATGCTTATGCCCTAACAGCATTGTTCTCATCATGGGCAAAAGTTGCTTTGAATGATGCACCAGATGTTATGAAACCAAAACTCAAGCTTTTGGGACAAAAGGTCTTTGATGTTGAAGAACCAAATGCTGTATTGCAGGCAATAGATAATCTGTTTGAATCATGGGGAGCAAACACACGACTAAAGGCATTTGATGAAACAATTTCAGAAGACGATGTCGCGAAAATGGTCGACCATACAGTTGCATTAGGCTCTGTTGGACATGTTATAGAAGTTAATGCTGATAAAGCTAAAGAGATATTTCTAGAATCCTTAAACGAGACAATGACAACATAATTAAAATATGATATTATAATTGTGATAACTAAATAAAGAGGAGCGAATAACAATGAAGATTATTGCGGTAAATGCGGGGAGTTCATCCTTAAAATTTCAGTTGCTAAAAATGCCGGATGAAATGGTATTAGTTAGTGGGATTATTGAACGAATAGGAATGGATAACTCGGTATTAAAAGTGAAACTTAACGGAGATAAGATTGAAATAGAACATCCGGTCATCGATCATGCAGTGGCCGTTGACTTATTATTAAAACAGTTATTAGAACTTGGTGTCGTTGAGTCTATTAAAGATATTGATGGTGTTGGACATCGCGTTGTCCATGGTGGGGAAGCCTTTAGTGATAGTGTTGTTATTACTGATGAAGTCATTAAAGCTATTGAATCAGTAAGTGATTTAGCCCCATTGCATAACCCAGCCAACTTAACAGGGATTAGAGCATTCCAAAAAGCACTACCAGATGTCACAGCAGTCGCTGTATTTGACACTGCATTTCACCAATCTATGCCAAAATAAGCCTACTTGTACGGTGTCCCGTATAAATGGTATGAAGACTATGGTGTAAGAAAATATGGATTCCATGGTACAAGCCATAAATATGTAGCATACCGTGTAGCAGAATTAATGGATAAACCTGTCGATCAACTAAAAACCGTTGTATTACATCTTGGAAATGGCGCAAGTATCTGTGCTGTTGATAAAGGTAAAAGCGTTGATACATCAATGGGATTTACACCACTTGCAGGTATTTTAATGGGAACACGAAGTGGAGATATCGATCCGGCTATTGTTGAGTTTATTGCGGATAAAGAAGATAAACCCGTTAGTGATGTCATCAATGATTTAAATAAAAAGTCGGGATACATTGGACTCTCAGAAAATTCAAGTGACTCAAGAGATCTTTGGACAGCCGCACACAATGGTGACAAGAAAAGCTTAATGGCAGTTAAAAAACAAGTGAAAATGATTGCCGATTATGTTGCTGCTTATTATGTGACAATGGGTGGTATTGATGCCATCTGTTTTACCGCAGGTGTTGGCGAAAATGCCATTTTCACTCGTCAACTAATCGCAAAGCGTCTAGCACCCCTTGGATTAAAACTGGATGAAGAACGCAATTTTGTTCGAGGGGAAGAGCGCTTAATTTCTACGGATGATTCTAAAATAAAAGCTTATTTACTACCTACAAATGAAGAAGTTATGATCGCTAGAGATACATTACGTTTAAGTAAAAAATAGGAGAATTCTCCTATTTTTTAAAAGGGAGGTAAAATATGACAATTACAATTGATTCGAAACTTAAAGAACGCTTACCTAATTTTCATATGGCAGTAATTACGGCCGATGTCGTAGTTGAGAAGTCACATAAACTAGATGCATGTATTCATCATCTTGAACGCGAGATATATGACAAATATGATATCAAAGATGTCGTTAATTTAGATATCATTAAAGATGGAAGAGATGGATACAAAACACTAGGCAAAGATCCTAGTCGTTATCGTTTAGCAGTAGAATCGCTTTACCGTCGCATTGTTAAAGGAAACCCGCTTTA
>JAASSV010000188.1 GCA_021767685.1 Caryophanales bacterium
ATGCATTAGATGGTGATGGTCCGATGTCGCCAGAACGGAGTGGTGGTGTTCCTATTGGTCCACTATACAAAATGGCAATGAGTGGGAAATATACCCTTAAAGAAATTAAGCGTAAAAATTATGGTAACGGGGGATTAGTTGCTTACCTTGGGACAAACGATGGATATGAAATTGAACAACGCATTAAAAATGGTGATGAGAAAGCAAAATTCATGGTTGACGTCATGTGTTATCAAATCGCAAAAGAAATTGGCGCAGACGCTACTGTTTTAAATGGAACAGTTGATGCTATTGTATTAACCGGTGGTTTAGCGTATGATAAATATATCGTTGAACAAATTACAAAACGCGTTCAATTCATTGCTAATGTGTTAGTTTATCCTGGTGAGGATGAAATGGAATCTCTTGCATTAGGGACATTACGTGTTTTACGCAATGAAGAATCATATAAAACATATCAATAGGGGGGCCCCAATGAAATCAATTAACGATATTGTTACAAAAGCAAAAGAAATTAAAACCCAAACACTTGTGGTTGCTGTGGCTGATGATAGTCATGTTTTAGAAGCTGTTGAAATGGCACGAAAAGAGGATATCATTCACGGTATTCTCGTTGGTAATCAATCTAATATTGAAGCTATTGCAAAGGATCTTGATATCGACTTATCTGATTATAAGATTATTGATGAATCTGATCCAACAAAAGCTTGTCAAGTAGCCGTTAAGTTAGTTCATGATAATGATAACTACTTCTTGATGAAAGGATTAGTTGGAACCAGCACAATACTACATGAAGCGTTAAATAAAGAGTATGGATTACGTACTGAGAACCGCATTTCACATGTAAGTGTGATGGAAGTAGACACCCATGATAAGTTATTATTCATGAGTGATGGCGCAATGAATATTGCACCTAACTTAGATGAAAAACGACAAATCATAGAAAACAGTGTCAAGATAGCGCGAGCGATTGGAATTGACTATCCAAAAGTTGGTGTTATTGGTGCAGTTGAAAAAGTTAATCCAAAAATGGAAGCCACAATACATGCCAAAGAACTCAAGGAGTTAAACGCTTCTGGTACGATTAAGAACTGTCGTGTATCTGGTCCTTATGCGATTGATAACGCAATTAGCGTTAACGCCGCAAAACATAAAGGAATCGAAGATCCTGATGCTGGACATATCGATATATTAATCATGCCACGCATTGAAGCTGGGAATGTCTTTTATAAAACAATGATGTTTTTAGCTAATGCAAAAAGTGCAAGTGTTATTGCTGGTGCAAGTAAACCTATTGTTTTAACATCTCGAGCGGATTCAACAGTGAGCAAGTATCACTCGATTGCCCTCGGTGCCTTAGTTGCCAATTTTTAGGAGGAACCATGTCTACTATTAATCATCACAATATTGATTCTATTTCAGAAGAAAATTCTCAGTTATTCTCGAAAATACGAACAACGATTGAAACAGCATTTTATCGGAATAACGTAAAAAAAATTACCTCGATTAATGAGGCATACGACCTTGCTAAAAATGCCCCGGGTACAATTGTAACAGATTTACCGATTTATCGTGCAAGTGACCTTGGATTACAAAATGATGCGAAAGTGCTTATTTTTAATGATGGGGTTATTACAGGACGGCAAGCTCATGTTAGACGATTAATTAATCGCTCTAATATGGAAAAATATTCAGATGTTTTAAAGAACGCTATTTTCAACTCACGCAAGAAAAGAATGTACCATGCAACGACCTATATTGGTCTTCATGAAGACTTTATGGTAAAAGCACATCTTCTTATCCCAGAAGGATATGAAAACACATTATATTCTTGGATGTTGAACTTCCAATATGAAAATCCAATGACAGAAAAAATGTATCAGCGATCGAAGAAAATTGAAGAAGGCGATATTTTCTTATACTCTGACCCCGATGAGTTTATTGATAAATTTCCAACTGGACTGAGTTTATTTGATCACCAAAATAACTGCGGTGCATTACTTGGATTACGCTACTTTGGCGAACATAAAAAAGCCACCCTTACGATGGGATGGAGTGTCGCATCACGAAATGGCTATACCGCTTGTCATGGCGGTCAAAAACGATTTAACTTAGATGATGATAAAACCTATATTGCTGGGGTATTTGGACTGAGTGGTAGTGGTAAATCAACGATCACACATTCCCGCCATCAAGGAAAGTTTGATATCACCGTCTTACACGATGATGCCTTTATTATCTCAAATGAAGATGGGTCAAGTATTTCTTTAGAACCTTCATATTTTGATAAAGTACAAGATTACCCAACCAATTCTCCAGATAATAAGTATTTATTGACAATGCAAAATGTTGGTGCTACCTATGATCAAGATCATCGTTTAGTTCCAATCACAGAAGATATCCGTAACAATAATGGACGTGCTCTAAAATCGAAATATTGGACGATGGAACGCGCCTATAAATTTGACAATAAAGTCGACGCTATTTTCTGGATTATGAAAGATGATTCGTTGCCACCGATTTTAAAAATCAACTCAAGCATATTAGCTTCAACACTAGGTGCAACACTTGCAACAAAAAGATCAACTGCTGAAGAAGGTGCAGATGCATCTAAGTTAGTTATAGAACCCTATGCTAACCCGTTCAGACTTTATCCATTGCGCAATGACTACTTAAAATTTAAAGATTTATTTGAGAACCGTAATGTAACCTGTTATGTCATCAATACCGGCTACTTCTTAAATAAAAACATTACGCCAAAAGTAACGTTAGGCATTATTGATGATATTGTTATGGATAAAATATCATTCAAACCATTCCATAATTTAAACG
>JAASSV010000189.1 GCA_021767685.1 Caryophanales bacterium
ATCTTATTGAAAAACTAGTAGATATTGCTAAAGAGAATCAAATTGATATTGCTTACGAGGGTAAAGATGTTTTTACTCTAGAAAGTCAGCATGATACGTTATATAAGAAATTTAGCGATCGGTTCAATATCGAAGAACCAACCTTATCACCTGGGTTTTATCAGACGAATGATGTCTATCAGATAATCATGTATTATCAGGAATCTGACTTTAAAAAGTTTGAAAGAGAAATCCCAGAACTGGGATTTCACTACTCATGTGAGTATGGATTAGATGTCAATATGTTGTCTGGTCTAAAAGAAATAGGCTTAAATAAAATTGTTGAACACCTTGGCATAGATAAAGAAGATACTATCGCAATTGGAGATGGGTTTAACGATGTTAGTTTGGTGCAAGAAGCCCATATAGGTGTAGCGATGGGTGACGCGCCAGATGAGTTGAAAAATGTCGCAGATTTTGTCACAAAAAGAGCTTGTGAGGATGGCTTATTTATAGCTTTTAAACACTTATCAATCATATAAAAAAGACGATAATCTATCAAATTATCGTCTTTTTGTTTAGTGATATAGTTTGAACCAAGCTTTAACGCCATTCTTTACGTTTTTAATACCAAAATCAGCTTCGTGTGCAGTTAAGATTTCACTTACAAGGTATAGACCGATCCCGCTTCCTTTTGTTCTAGTCGCTTTTTGATGGGTCTGTTTAATTCGATAAAATGGCATCCAAATATTATCTAACTCATCGTTGCTGATATTGATACCATAATTTGTAAGTTCAAAATAGGTGTGATCTTTGTGTTCGGTAATTTCAATATAAATACGTTCAGTTGGGGGCGTATATTTGATAGCATTAGTTAAAAAGTTTGAGATAACGCGTTTAATTAGCTTCTCATCAGCATTAACTATAACTTGATCTTGAATGTTGATATCAAGGTCAAATCGATCTTTTTTGATAGAGTGTTCAAACTCTTTTAAGAAGTTCATAGTAATGGCTGAAATATCAAACTCACTCTTATCGAGTTGTGTTTCAGCATTATCTAATCGATAAATTTGCAACATATCTTGTATCATCATTGATGACTTATTTATTTCATCAAGGACATTTTCAAGTTCATCATCACTATTTTCGCTTTTGATGATGTCATCTAAGATTCCTTGGATTGTTACTTGCATAATCATTAACGGTGTTTTTAGTTCATGTGAAATTGAAGAGACTAATCGTTTTTTCAGAAGAACTTGTTTAGACTGTTCTTCATATAGTTCTGTCAACTCTTGATTCTTAGCATTTATCGCTTCAAGTGTTTCTTTCAAGTTTCGTGTGATAAGGTTAATACTTCGAGATAAGGATGCATGTTCCCGGTTATTATACTCATGAGCTTCAACATTAAAGTTGAGTTGTGCAATTTCCCGGGTGACAGCCTCGATTTTTTTGGTCGGTTTAGAAATAATGCTAGATAATCGGAAACTCCATAAGAATATAATCGCAATCGCAGTCGCGTAAACATAATAGTTGTATGAAGCGATTATCGAGACGATATCATTGGTATCAGCGATAGGGATAATGGTAACAACCCAAACCCAGTCGAGTTCATGAACAAAGACTAAGGCATCTTCTGGGCCATCGTTTGAACGATACCAATAGGCAACTTCACTGTTTTTATACTCATAAGCGTGGTTGCTTAAATTGAAGGCATCACTTCGTAATCGGCTGATTTCTGTTTCCACAAGTAGATTATCTTGAAATAAGTAGTTTAAGTTATTGGGTTTTTGAACCTCTGTGACGACACCAGAAACAGTCAGGCATGAATCATTCGAACAAGCAATATTAGAGTCATATATAGACTCACCCTCAACATTGATATATGCCGCAGAATAGAGGGAGTCATTATACTCATATATTGTTGCATCAATCGTGTCCCCTACAGCATAATCATAGGTGTTTTCTGGGACTAATATCGTATAAGAAACATTATCTTGTTGGTTTTCAATGGTAAAGGTATAGTTTGTAAATGTTGACGCAAGGATCCGATACTCACCATCAGTGATTACACTATATGCATTGTTCTCTTGAGTGAAATCATACATCACATCATATGGATCGTTATCAGGCGCGTTTAAGGAATCAAGATAGTTGACTAAATCGCTTTGAATATTATCAAATTCTCGATCAACATAGTAGTCTCTAAAAAATTGATTGTTTAATATAGACTGGAGTAAAAAGAATGATGCGAAGAGGAGAAAAATTGTAATTGTTAATTGGGTTGATATGCTTAGTTTTCGAAATAACCGAGGGAAAAATTGAATGATGCTGCTAACTTTTTCTCTAACACGTTTAAGGGGTTTCATCATCAGGCACCTCAAATCGATAACCGACACCAAATACAGTCTTTATATAAGCTGATTTGCCCTGAAGAATTTTTCGTAATTTACGTACATACGTGTCTACTATTCGATCTTCAACATAGACATCAATACCCCATACTTCATCCAATAAGAGATTACGAGAACAAATTTTCCCTTCATGTTTTAAAAAATAAGATAATAGGTCAAACTCAGTTTTAGAAAGGTCAATCTCATGATCATCAATATACACTTTATGTGTATCTAGATTTATTTTAACACCACCGGATTCTAATACTCCAGAGCTTTGTGCTGAACTGGTATCTTCACTAAGGCGTTCTAAAAGATTGTTGACTTTAGCAACAAGAATTTTCGGGTTGAATGGCTTAGTAATATAATCATCTACCTTTAAAGAGTATCCTTTCAAGATATCTTCTTCTTCAGATAACGCGCTCATCATAATGATAGGAACATTACTGCTTTCTCGTA
>JAASSV010000190.1 GCA_021767685.1 Caryophanales bacterium
AAGTTAGGACAGATTATGGATGAGGCAGAAAGAAATCTCGCCAAACTAGGTTTAGAAACAAAAACACTTCAAACAATGATTCAACTTGCCAAGAGCTCGGGCGCCTTAGGTGCTAAATTAACAGGAGCGGGACTAGGTGGTTGTGTTATCGCATTGACAGATCAATCTGACATTGCACAAACAGTAAAAGATAAATGGGAAGACGCAGGATTTTCAAGCTGGATAATGAATATGAAAGAAGCGATTTAGATGAAACAACGCGTAACAGCGCGAGCACCAATCAATATTGCATTGTGTAAATATTGGGGGAAACGCGATACAAAAAACATCTTACCCTTTACTGATTCGATTTCTCTTACATTACAAGAACTCTATACTGAGACAACTGTTGAGTATACACCAAAGAGTGACTTTAGCGTCACAATGAATGGTAAAGAGTTAAATAAAAAAGACAGACAAAAGATCTATAACTTTTGTCTGTTATTTGCACATGATGACACACTCAATATTCATATTAACACACATAATAGTGGTCCAACCAGTGCTGGGTTAGCCTCTTCAGCATCAGGCTTTTCAGCGCTTGCTGTCGCGTTAAATGAGTTTTACGAAAGACAGTATGATATAGATGAGTTAACAACTATTACGAGAAAAGGATCAGGCTCAGCTGTTAGAAGTTTACTGAGTGGTTTTGTCAAGTGGCAACGTAATGGATTAATTCAAAAGATCACGGATGCACCACATGATTTAGTCGTTATTGCTGTAATTATAAATGACCAGGTAAAGTCAATCAGTAGTCGTGACGCTATGAAAATTGGTGTTGAAACCAGTCCATTTTTTAGAACGTTTGTAGAAAGAAACCAAGAAATTGCAAATGAGATGACACAAGCATTAACGCCTTTTGATTTTGAACGCGTTGGAGAATTAACAGAACAAAGCACAGCCTTAATGCATAATGTGATGAAAACAAGTGATCCAGTTATTGATTATGTCAGTGCTGAATCTCAGGCATTCTTATCAGCGATAAAACAATTTAATAACTCTAAACGAAAGCTATTTATCACTATGGATGCTGGTCCAAATATAAAAATATTTACACGAAAAAAAGATTTGGATAGTGTGATATCATATATCAACACCTTGGGATATAAAGAGTACCATATTTTATCACCAGGTGACTATGCACGGGTGATTGATGATGAATAAATTAACTACATTTACGGCAGGAAAACTTTATTTAATGGGTGAATACTTTGTGGTTAATGGAGACGCAACTGCTATCATTCTTCCTCTAAATCTAGGAGTGAATATTACAGTTGAACAAAGTGATAAGTATACAATTAAAACCGCTGCTAATAAGAGTATGCATGAGTTTAATCTCACACAGGATACTATTATAATTAATAATATAATAGATTGCTCATTGCGAACCATTTTTAGATTGTTAAAAGAACGAGGTATTGCGGTTCATCCGATTCAGATTACCATCATTTCTACATTAGAATCCATGGCGAATCGATCATATGGGTTTGGCTCTAGTGGAGCAGTCACAGTGGGGATTATAAAAACAATCGCACAATTTTTTGATGTGACTTTAACGAAAGAAGAACTCTATAAACTTAGCATTATCTCTTTACAAAACCATCTAAAAACTTCATCATATGGTGATATTGCAGTATCAGTATATAACAAAGCAATTCAATACCATGTGTTTGATAAAGAGTGGTTTCAGTCAATATCTAAAAAGACCCTTGATGAATTAATAAAGCTCTCATGGCCTGAGCTCGTTATCAACCCTATTGACCTTTCATTGAATCATTATCTCGTGATTAATACGCATAAAAAAACATCTAGTACAAAAATGGTTGAAACATTTTTTAACTCTACACCAGACATTAGTTATCAAACAAATCTTAAAATGTATAATGATTTATATAATGAATTTATCGCATCTAGAAACATAGACCTTTTAGGAGTGATCAATAATTTATATCAAATTATGAATGAAGAAACTCCTTTTGGGTATATGATTAATGACTATAAAGAGATCCATGCGATTATAAAAGAACATCATGGTATAATGAAAGTATCAGGTGCAGGTGGCGGAGATAACGTTTTTGCATTGTTTCATAATGAAAAAAGTAAAACGGAATGTCAATATGACCTGTTAAAAAAAGGGTATTTAGTCTTTACGGATATCATAGAAAAGAGGTAATTATGAATCGAAAACGGGACCATATCACTCATGCATTAGCACAAGATGAAACAGATAATGATTTTGACAAAGTTCATTTTGTCCACCACAGCATTCCCTCAATAGCTGTAGATGATGTTTCTTTAAAATCAGAACTGTTTGGCCAGGTTTTTGACAGTCCAATTTATATTAATGCCATGACAGGTGGGGTTGATGAGGCTTACGAAATCAATGATAAGTTATCACAACTAGCACATCATTTTAATATTCCAATGGCAGTGGGATCATTATCCAACGCCTTAAAGAACATTGAAAAAGAAAGTTATCATATCGTTAGAGAGAAGATGAAAGATGGTTTTGTATTAGCAAATATTGGTGCTGATAAATCATACAAACAAGCCATCAAGGCAGTATCAGTATTAAAAGCTAATGCATTACAAGTACATGTCAATGCCATCCAAGAGTTAATCATGCCTGAAGGAGAGCGAGACTTTACAGAGTGGCGTAATAATATACACAATATGGTGAAACATATCGATGTTCCAATTATTGTGAAAGAAGTAGGGTTCGGTATGAGTCAAGAAACGATGACATTATTAAATAAACTAGGCGTAACGATGGTGGATATCA
>JAASSV010000191.1 GCA_021767685.1 Caryophanales bacterium
ATCTTCAGCACGTATAGCATCCAAAAGTTCATCGCGGCTTTTCTGTATCTCTTCTTTATCGTCTCTATCATCAACACCAATATGTTTAATTACGTTGTATATCTCTTTGTAATATTCTTTCTTATATAGATCAGTATAGCCTAGCTCCATAATGAAAAGTGAACGTAGTAATTGTTGTTTAATATCATCAAACAATTGATGATAATCTTCACCACCAAAGAATCTCAATTCAATACGACCATCACGTAGATTATAATCTCTAATGTTTGCGGTTTGATACTTCTGTTGTAATTCGTTCTCAATTCTTTTTTCTAAGTCTTGTATTTTGGTTGTTGTTATATTAGTTTTGAAACTATCTTCGTCATATTCAGGCATTGTCCTAACAATCATTTCAATGCTATTTTTAATCTTATGTGCAACATTAACTACATGTTGTCTTGAAGGGAATATACTATGAATATAATCAGAATCGAGTAGTAGGAAAAACTTAACAGCGTTAAAATCATCAAGGCTGTATTTGTTAGTAGATACTGAGATATGCATACCTGCCATTTCAGGTACTTCAACGTTAGTTTCAGTTAGAAACTTAAACATTTCTTTTATATGATTGATACCTTCCTTTAAAGATAGCTTCTTAGTAATGACCTCAGTCATTTCGTCATGTTCAGGAAGAATCTTATCAACAGCTTTCATTAAGCCGCGCTGTTCTAAATCCTTCTCAAGCTCTACGCGCTGATCTATATTAGGACGTATTTCATATTCTATGCCAATGTTAAAGTCATCTGATCTAGAAAGAATATCATTAACTTCTTTCTCACCAAACTTAACACCTTCGATTAAAATTCTTTGCTCATTGATAGATGATAAAAAATTATTTAAATTATTCATAGTATCCTTATGCTATAGTATAGTTTTGATGATCGTTAATATCAGTGCCAAGTTTTTTAACACATAATAAATCGTTGTCAAAATCCACCCAAATTTGAAGAATGTCATTATCAATTATGTTGTATGCACTTGACCATGTATCTACACTACTTATCGACTTAACAGTTGGGTCAAATGTACCTATGTATTCTACACCTACTCCCCAACGTTCATCTGTAAGCGCCGAATGATGGCCTGAGTTTGTCGTCATACCCAATGCTGACGCGTACCCCGCATCAACAATGGTTGCTTCAAAATAATACTTACCACTATTGTAGGTTTTGTTGTAAATTACTGTTTCTAAGTTTTCAGGAACAATAATATTACCAGATTCAATTGTATAAAGACCTGACCAGTTGTTTACATTATAATTCGTGTCATACGCTTGGAATCCCAATGGATCACCTTGAAATTGATTTTGTCCCATATTGAAAGCAACTTTTTGTACATCACCCGATGCAGCGTCAGCAATTGCCGGATACCTTTGTGAAAGGTCTAATGAACTTATAAAATAAAATCCCGGTCCCACTGGTAATGGCACTGGATCACTTATTCTAATGTTTTTTACTCCAACATTAAAAATTTTAGCAGCCATGATATATTTCCTATATTAATACTATTATTTATCAGTTGACACATAAGCGCATTTTTGAGAACATAAAACAATTTGGAGAAGAATATGTTTACAATCGAAATCTATTACACAACGGGTGATAGTTTCAACACTTATACTGAAGTGGAAAAAATTGGGGCAGCATTCCCAACTCTTGAGCTTGCCAAGAAAGCACTTAAAAGTATTGAAGAACATTACACTTTTCTCAATGAGGTTGAGAATGATCGTCGTTATCATCATGTCATGGGATCGTATGATGATATGAAAAAGAAGGTAGAAGAACTATACAATAAAGATTGGTATGTAGATTTTGGAGACGATGATAAAAAAGATTTCGAAGAAATCTATGAAGACGCTGATGATAAAGAAACTCTTTATGCCATTCTCAATAGTTCTCATTGGCAGATATCTATCAAGATGGATTGTGGTGACGAAGAACGTGAAGTTCGGGCATTTTGGATTGGCTATTTTGAACATCCTCATGCAGCTAGAGTTGTGGTTGAAGGTAAAGATACAGAGTTCGATTTTTCAAGACGTTGATTAGGAATAAGTATGAAGATTTCTCTTAACACAGGAAAGTTTTATAAAGCTAAAGACAGTAATCTAGGTGAGATAGCATTCTTTTATAGTTTCTCACGGCATGTATCTGTTCACTCACCGCTGACTAAGAAACAACTTAAAGAAATGGTAGGTGACTTCGAAGATCGTTTCAATGAATATATTAAGAAGGCTATTACTAAAACATTTAAACACGATCACTTTGAAGTCGTTGAAGCTAAATCTGAGTTTCGATTTAGAGAAGACAAAAGGAAGTGGGGATGGCTGACCTTCTTCCCTCGTCGTTACGATGGATGTCAGATTTATGTAAATGCTATTGTTGTGTTACGAACAAAACAAGATTTGAATTTTATGAAAATCAAACACGGACGAATGTTGAACAAAATAGAAGAAAGTACTGAATATACATCCGTGCTATTATTCGATCATAGTCATTTGAAAATGCTATTCAGTGACTTCAAAGACAAAGACTTTTTTATCAGAGAGTTTTGCTATATTAGATAAATGATAATGTTTCCTATTTGTAATATTGATATAAATATTAATATAAATGCGGAGATATTATGGCTGTTAAGATATTTAATTCAAGAGGAAAAACTTACAACGTTAGGTTATCTAAAAACCTTCCTTATGTAGTTGAAGAGAATTTACCGGAAGAACCAGTATACGATTTACCTGTATGGGTACGCTCAGTCCAAGTAGTTCCATCAACAGATGCATAC
>JAASSV010000192.1 GCA_021767685.1 Caryophanales bacterium
CACCACGGCCTAAGATAATGACATCAACTAATAGATCATTATTTGCTTTTTTAATTTGTTTTACGATACTATCTTTGGCATATTCTCCTTGAACAAGGGTTGGGTACACAATAATGTTGGCAATGGGAAAGCGTCGATTAACGATATGAATAATATCTCTAACAGCCGCTCCAGTTGGACTTGTTAAAACCCCTATTGTTTTGGGAAAGCGGGGGATTGGCTGTTTGTGTTGTTGATCAAACAACCCCTTTTCTTGCAAGTCTTTCTTTAACTTTTCATACGCAATATACAAGTCACCTTTACCGGCTTCAGTTAACTTATTGACATAGACTTGATACTGTCCACTTGCTTCATAAACACTGACATAACCCTCAACTTCAACACTCATACCATCTTCTGGCTTGAAATCAACTTTACTGGAGTTAGAAGCGAACATGATCGCACTAATCTGTGCTTTATCGTCTTTTAACGTAAAATAAAAATGACCTCGTGAATGGTGCTTGAAGTTAGATATTTCCCCTTTCAGGTAAATATGCTTCAAGTGCGTATCATGATCAAATTTATATTTAATATATTTGGTTAAGGCGGTAACTGTTAAGTATGTCTGTTCCACAAAATCACCTACTTTATCGCGTGGTGTATATTATCTAAAACCTTATTGGTGAAGCCAACCATTTTATCGTTACCTTCATCAGAATATTTTCGCGTTAACACAAGTGCCTCATTAATTATAATTTCACTTGGTAATTGACTATAAACCATTTCATAGGTCGCAAACCGAATGATAGCTCGATCAATGTATGTTAATCGTGATAAACTCCAGTTTGTTAGGTTATCCTGGATTTTTCGGTCGATAAAATCACGATGTGATAACACCCCTTCAACCGATGTTTTGACATACGGATCTTTAATCTCAGTCTCGTTGACACCATCATTGATATCAATTTCATATAACTTTTGAATCACTTCTTCGCGTTGTTTACGACGAATTTCTTTATTTGTTTTTACCATATTATCTACCTCATTATATTCATTAATACTATACCATAAACAGCGCGAAATAAAAAGCACTAAGGCACTAATTTGTTGAGAAAACTCTTCCCTAATTGCACACATTTTCTAGTGATGAGATTTTCAGGGTTTTTTGTCTTTTTTATTTACAATTATTATATTTTGTCTACGCACTTTCTTTGACACTTTTAAAGAAAAGAAAAACCTATTTTGATAGGCAAAATAGGTTATTGGTTTGCTTTCACTTCATTTAAGATGGTGTTAAGTAACTCAAAACGTTCTTGTGAAATATACTGATACATAACACGTGAACTTCCTTCAGGTTGAGGATGATAGTTATCATAATCGTATCCGTAGTCATCAGATACCATAGTATCATATACTTCAGTTAATACCGGCGCATAGCCAACCCAATCAGCGTTTCTCACTGAACGGTCGACATTTAGGAAGAAATTAATAAATTCATGCGCTAATGTTTGATTTTGACTGGTTGTTGGAATCACAAATCCATCAATCCAGACATTGGTTTTTTCAGGTACGAAGTATGCAAAGTTAATCGCTTCTCCATCAACTTCTGCGGTATACATTTCATCAAAGTAATCGCCACTATATACTAACGCTAAATCAAGATTTCCACTATGAACATAGCCTTTTAAGTTATCTTCACCAAAGATTTCATAAGAGGTATCCATTAATGCTTGTTTGGCATTATTTAGTATTGTTTCATCAGCAGTATTTACATCTTCATCTAAGTAGAGTAACGCACTTGCAATTGCGTCGCGTGCTGAGTCATACATTCCCATTTTATACCCATGATCATTCGTAAACAAGACATCCCATCCGGTCAAATCTGCTTCATCGACCGTATCGGTATTGTACATAATTCCGATGGTTCCCCAGAAATATGGTACTAAGTATGGAGCATAAGCCTCATCTTCATATAATGCACTAACTTCTGGTAGTAAACTCACCTCATCAAACCCAGTGAGCAAGTCATAATCAATTTCATGTAATAAATCTTGTTGGCGTAATTTATCAATCATATAGTCACTTGGGAAGGCAACATCATAGTTTGTTACTCCCGATTTAATTTTGACTTCCATTTCTTCATTGCTTCCGACTTCTTCATATACGACAGTCACACCGTGTAATGCTTCAAACTCAGCAACAAGATCTTGGTCCATATATTCTCCCCAGTTTAATACATACAGGGTATTCTCTGCTTGTTGACATCCTGTTAATAATAGTACTGCTACAAAACTCACTAATAAAATATGCAATTTTTTCATTGGTTTTGTCTCCTTTTCTTTTTAATAGAATGATAATTTATACTCAAAAGTAATAAGATTGTTATAACCGTTACAATGGTATTATAAGCGTACACTGCTGGGGAGAAGTTTCTACGACCCAGCCGGGCATAAATCCATAAACTTACATTTTGTACACCACTACCAGTTGTAAAGTAACTTATAACAAAATCATCAATACTCATCGTAAATGCAATTAAGGCACCAGTAATTATGCCTGTTTTGATTGCCGGTATGATAACTTTCACAACTGCTTGAAAGGGGGTACACCCTAAATCAATCGCAGCCTCTAATAAGTTATCATCTAGTTCTTTTAATTTGGGTAAGACACTCAACACGACAAACGGTATTGAGAAAAAGATGTGGGCGATTAACATCGTATTGAATCCAAACGAGATTGGTAAAAGGCCAAATACAACCATTAAACTGATCCCAGTGACAATGTCAGGGTTGACGACTGGGACGTTATTTAACATCATCATCGTTAGCCGTTGACGGCGG
>JAASSV010000193.1 GCA_021767685.1 Caryophanales bacterium
AAAAGAACTCCTGAATTATGAGTATACTTTGGTTCATAAATTCAGGGTAAAATACTATATCAAGGATCTATGTGAATATATGGAAATTAGTAGGTCTGGTTACTATAGATGGTTAAGAAGAAGAGAGAATAAAACAGCAAGACAAGAGACAAAAGAAACGCTTAAAGTGTTAATCAAGAATTATCATACCATCCATCCTGAAAAAGGATATAGAGCGTTACGAAAAGATATCATAAACGAGACAGGATGGACTGTATCTTATTACTTAATGTATCGTTTTAGAGAAATGGGGATATACTCTAGAGCCCGTAGAAGAGCTTTTAGAAGACCTAAAGGAGTTAGTGATAAGTTTCCTAACTTAATCAATGGTGATTGGAGTACTACAAGACCATTTGAGAAAGTATGTAGTGATACAACAATGCTTAAACATGACGGCAAGAAATACGATCTAAACCTACATGTAGATGTGTTTAATAATGAAATAGTTGGATATGATTGTGCAAACTACAACCATGGTAATGGAGTAATGAATCACCTTAGAAGCTTAAAGGATTTTCTTCGAATAAAAGAAGAAAGAGGATACGGTGAAGAACATACCATACTTCATAGTGATCAAGGAAGGGTGTATTCTTCAGTTAAGTTCGAAAAAGCACATAAAGACTATCCAATCACAAGATCCATGAGTAGAGCAGGAACACCGACAGATAATCCAGTTATTGAATCATTAATTGGTTGGATAAAGGGTGACTTGAAACAATATATGAAACTTCATGACTTCTCAGATATTCATACAGCTATTGAACTATATGTTCATTACTTTAACAATCATAGATTAGCTTACCGTCTTGATTACTTAACACCAGTTGAATATAGAACAATTAATGGATTTACCTAAACATAATTAAATGATAAAATAGAAGCAACAAAGGAAAGTTGCATGTCGCTATTTTTATGTCTAGGGTGGTACCTATTTGTCCTAGAAAATCATAGCAGTGCATACATATTATGGTACTCTATTAGATGAAGAGACTGATTGGGTAAATATGGGAACTTACAATTATGATGGTAATAGTGACATACATCATTTATCCTTAGATATAGTACCATATAAGGATTTCGGAAATAATGGTAGAGATAACGCTGACGGACAATGGTCGATCATAGTTGAAGGTTGTCAAAAATTTATAACAGGATTAGAGAATCATCCAATATACATAGAGTGGGAAAGTAACAGTAACGCTTATGACAAGTATTATTATTATAAAGACTTGATTGAGTAAAACGGAGGATATCATGAGTAAGTTAATAAATTCTATTAAAAGACATAGATTGTGGGTTATTACATTATTATTCTATAACTATTTTTGGTTCTTGGTACCATACAAGTGGATTGTAAATAATACTTTTGTAAAAAATTGGGATTTTCTTGAAGTTGTATTCGGAGTACCAGTTATCTTTTTGGTGTTTTATCACTATTTCTTCAATTATTACCTAGTGATAGTCTATAGTATTTTTTTGATATATAGAGTTATAAGAAAACCTGAAAAAAGAACTCAATATGTAATAGTCCTTTGCTTAAATGTTACTTATATTTTTCTTTGGTTTATGGTTGTGAGTAAGCATTTTGCAGATTTTCCAATACCTAGAATTACTTAAAGGTAGAGAACTGCACTGCCACGAAAAAGCGGGACACATTCCCCCTCCCTTTCTAAGAATAATGTAGTATAATAATACGAAGATGACCAAAGCGGTACCCACTGATTAAAAACCGCTTAGTCCAAAATGGTTCAAGGTGTTACAACTGCAGATGCTGGCGCATGGATTTTTACATCGCTACTAGCACCACCATTAGGGGCATTTCCTGTTTTACCTTCTTGGTGCGATAATGGAGATGATTAGTTTGAAAAAGATTTTTCTAAATAACTGGTTTTACTATTTTACTGCTTTAATACTTTCAATATTGTTTATAGGAGTTTCAATAGTGATGGTTGTAGGTTATTTTGTTTCATTACAGGTGAATAATCCATCAGGAGCACCATTACTTATTATTATGGTTTTCTATGTTCCAACCTCAATTTTTTGTGAATACATTATATTAAGTAATTTTGTACAATGGACAATAGTTACAAAAGACAATGTTTATAATAGAAACATGTTTGGTATCATAAGATCTGTTTCTTGGAATGAAATCGAAGCAATTAAGAAGGTGGATGCTAACTTTTCAATAAAAGGATCAAAACTGAAGTGGATTTGCCTGTATGATGATGAAACGGACATAAAACTATCAAATGGCATTGGTCGTAAAAACTCATTCATCATGATTAGGTATACCTTAAAAATTGGAGAATAGTTAATAAGTATTGGGAACAAGCAAAAAGTTCATATTAAATGAACTTAAAGAGAAGGATTTTGTCCTTCTCTCAGACTGTTGACAAACACTAGATTAAAAAAGAAAATCGATTATGATTGTAAGATCATAGTCGATTTTTTGAATTTTTAGATTAAATTGCTGAAATCAAGGGTTTTCTAGTCCACATTTGATAGTCTTTCGAGATATCTTGCTGCTTTTTTAAGATTCATACATCCTAAAGTGAGTAAGATGTGATTTCTTACTCTGTTTCTCCCCCTTAGATTAGTATATCTCATTCCGTATTTCATTTTACCGTCTCCGAAAAGCCGTTCAATCTTTTCTTTACGTTTTTTATAAGTCTCCTTACCGTAATCACTATGTCTTAAATCTTCAACCCATTCAAGAACATCGTGGAAAACTGATAAATTCACTTGTTT
>JAASSV010000194.1 GCA_021767685.1 Caryophanales bacterium
CTTAACGAGCAAAAACAACGTCGGATTGCGAAAGAGACAATGGAAATTTATGCTCCTCTAGCACATCGTTTAGGGATGTATGTTATGAAAGCCGAGTTAGAAGATACCTCATTTAAATATATCAATAGAGATCGTTACCGTCGCATTGCACGGATGATTTCTGATACAAAACAAAATCGTGAAAGTGATTTAAATATCATGAAAACGAACTTGGAATACTTACTCTCAGAAAATAATGTTGATTGTAGTGTAAAAGGGCGAATTAAGAATATTTACTCTGTGCATAAAAAGATGGTAAGTCGTAATAAAGAGTTTGAAGATATTTACGATTTATTAGCATTACGGGTTATTGTCAATAGTGTTGAAGACTGTTATAGCACAATCGGAATTATTCACTCCAAGTGGACCCCAATTCCAAACCGTTTCAAAGACTATATTGCCATGCCAAAGCCCAACTTGTATCAATCACTTCATACCAGTGTAATTGCCAATGGTAAAATCTATGAAATTCAAATCAGAACCCCACAAATGGATGAAATTGCTGAGTATGGGGTTGCTGCTCATTGGGCATATAAAGAAGGTGCTCCAGGCATCAAAATGACCGATGAAATTTCTAAAAAATTACGGTGGTTTGGTGATTTAGTAGAGTTTACCAAAGAAGCTGATAATGAAAGTGATGTCGTTAACTTATTACGAGATGATATTTTTCAATCAAATGTTTATGTCTTCACGCCTGATGGTGATATCATTGACTTACCAAAAGGATCAACACCAATTGACTTTGCCTTTCGGATTCATACTGAAGTTGGGATTAGAACCGTCGGCTCCATCGTCAATGGGAAGATTGTCCCCCTAGATTATCAACTTGAAACAGGAGATGTTTGTAATATTAAAACCAGTACTAACTCATTTGGACCAAATGACAACTGGTTAAAAATCGTTAAAACATCAAATGCGAAATCAAAAATTAAAAATTTCTTAAATAAACGACAAAAGAATTATTTAATTGATGTTGGTCGGGAAGAGTTTCAAAAAGAACTGTCTCGGCGTAATGTTGAAATTAAACTCACCGATGATATGATTGCGGAGTTTTTCACCAATAAAGGTGCGAAAACAATTGAAGATTTATATTATGAAATTGGAAAAAATACGATTAGTCCAAAATCAGCCGTTAACTTACTTGTCGGTGAATCTGAATACACCGAAGAAGAACTCATTCAACGTATCAATGATAGTGTCTATGTCGATCGTGAAAGTGACTCAAACATTATTGTTGAAGGGATTGATAATCCAAGTGTTAAGTTATCTAACTGTTGTACGCCAATTCCTGGAGACCGGATTAAAGGATATATTTCAAAAGGGTCAGGAATCGCTGTTCACCGCGTTCGGTGTAATAACTTAAAATCATTAGATAAAAACCGTCTGATCGATGTGTATTGGGGAACTGATACCACGAAATCATATACTGTCAACTTAAAAATTATCGCCTCAAACCGCGATAATATTTTAGCTGAAATCATCAATACCATTACAGCAAAAAAAGGGAAAGTTACCCAAGTTGCCGCATCAACTAATAAACGTTATGAAGGCGTTATTAAGGTAAAAGTTAGTATTGGTAATAAAAAAGAGTTAGAAAGTATTATCCTCGGTGTACAAAATATCAAAAGCATTATCTCAATCGAACGGTTGATGAAATAATGAAAGTCGTTGTACAACGCGTTAAAGAAGCTTCCTGTACAGTAGATGGTACGGTAATTTCAACGATTAATCACGGCTTTTTACTATTGGTTGGATTTACCCATACGGATACGGTAAAAGAATGTCAATATCTTGCCCGTAAAATAGCGAACTTACGCATTTTTGAGGATAATGACGGCAAACTAAATATTGCATTAAAAGATAAAGACTATCCTGTCTTATCCATATCCCAATTTACGTTATACGCCGATACAAAGAAGGGGAATCGCCCGTCATTTGTTGAAGCGATGCGTCCAGACCCTGCAACCAAACTTTATCAAGCATTCAATAAAAGCTTACGTGAACATGGCATTACCGTGAAAGAAGGGGCATTTGGAGAACACATGGATATTTCGTTAATAAACGATGGTCCTGTTACCATCATTATGGAGCGTGATCATAATGATTAGACAATTAACAGAAGCTGACCGTTTACAAACCTTAACGTTTTTAGAACAAGACGCTACATATAATATCTTTATGATTGGGGATATTGAAATGTTTGGGTTTGATAAAGACTTTCAACCGATTTATGGTGAGTTTGAGAATGAGACGCTCGTCAGTGTCTTACTCTTTTACTATGAAAATGTCTGTTACTACAGTGAAAAAGACACGTTGAACAAAGACTTTATTCCAATATTAAAGAGCCGAGACTATAAATACATTTCTGGGTCTGCTCAAATCATTAGTGTGTTTAAGGACTTGCATCCAAATTATACCGCAAAATATCTTTATTTTTGTGAGAATAAACACACCGTTCAACACACATCAATTCCTGATTATATTAAACACGCCACAACTAAAGAAGATTTTGGTAAAGTGTTTGATTTACTCAAGACGATTGATGAGTTTGATATCAAAAATCAAAATAAAGATGACTATATTAACAAACAAGTTCAGTGGCAAAAAGGTCATACCAAACTCTATATAGAAAAAGAGGGTATCGCCATCGCCACAGCTACTGTCACAAGTGAAACGAGCCA
>JAASSV010000012.1 GCA_021767685.1 Caryophanales bacterium
AAATATGATCAAGCCATGTTAACGATAATGTGACCCATGATGCAAATCGTGGGTTCACATACCCGTCACGGTCATTCGCGACTTCTTTAGTTCCTAGGGATAGCCCGTGAGGACCGTCTTGAATAACATGCAACTCAAATGGTATCGATAACTGTTCACACTTACTGGCATAATATAACGCGTGACCTACAGGGCATATATCATCATTATCAGTATGGAAGATAAAGGTAGGTGGTGTTTTCTGATCAACTACTGGTGTTGGATATGGCCAATATTTCTCATCTTTTAAAATTGCTGGATAGCCAAGTAAACACGCATTTGGACGGTCTTCTCCCGATGTAGACAAATGCGCCGCAAGATGACCTCCTGCACTGAATCCTATGACAGAGACTTGGTCTTTATTAACATACCATTCATCTGCATTACTCCGAATTATCTCTAACGCATTTTTGGCATCTCTTAAACTGTCTTCAAAGGTACCTTCATCATGTAAGGTATAGCGTAAAACAAAACATTGATAGCCTGATTGATTAAAAGCAAGGGCAATCGGCTCGGCTTCGCGATCACTACAAAACTCATAGCCACCACCAGGCAATATCAACATTGCTTTACATGCTGTCATATTTCCCATCTCTTCAGAAAAATTATGAAGATAGAGTGTAAGTGTTGCGTTACTATTAGGCAACGATAAATTTTTATGAATCATGATTTCTCTCCTTATTATCTCCGACACGTCGATTAAAATGTCGCTTTTCTCGCTTAAACTTATACATTTTCTCATCAACTTTTTGATAGAGTGTATCAATTGTTAATCCCTCTATATAGGCTTGTATCCCATAACTAAAACTAATGGTATCAATAACCACATCTTTGCTTTGATGTAAAATCTCATTCAGTTGATTAATTAAAGGCTTAATAGACCTGTTTGATTCCACAACAACAATAAACTCATCGCCACCTAAACGCGCAATCAGTGTCTCCTCATCAAAAACAGTTTGCAATCCATTCGCAAATGCTTTTAAAACGACATCCCCCATATGGTGACCGTAAAGATCATTATATTGTTTAAAATTATCTAAATCAATATATAATACCCGAAACCCACTTTCGCTTTCAATTAATCCTCGTACGTATTTCTCGTAAGCTTTTCTTGTATATAGTCGCGTTAAATAATCTTTTTCACCCGTTGTTGATTCTAAAAATATATAAACGGCTAAGACGCTTAAAGCCATAAAATTACCCGCAAAGAATAATCGAACATTCATGAACTGAATAAACATACCAATGAGCGGTAATGCCAAGACTAACACAAAAACGTTAATTGCGCGTCGGGATAATACATGGACATGCTTATACACAACGCCAAGAATGATGAAATAAAATATGATCACAAGTAAGTAATGAATAATTAAGAACTTCCCTGGGCTATAGAGATGTGTAACGGGATTAATTTCATAGTAAACTGGATAAAAAATATTAATGATTAGCATAACACCTGTAAAGACTGTAAAATGCATGTAATGATAACGTTGCTTAAGGCGTTTTCGATCTTGATATATATAATAGTCAATGTAAGAAACAAGAAAACCTATATTGATTGCTACACTTAAAAGGATTAATGCATTGAAAAAATCTTCTAAAAAATATGCACCAGGAAAAAATTTACCATCAAAAATAAACGCTAACGGCTCAGCAATAATCCCCAAGCTTACGCAGGCAATAATGTAATACAACAGGATTTTACTATACGGTTTCACTTTTGATTCAAGAACCATATAAGTTACTAATAATATTAGCATTAACAATGAAAATAAATGCAACTGAAATTCAACAAGATACTCCATCTTATCACGTATAATTAAACTATAGATTTTGTAGTTTAATTATGTCTCCTTTCTCACTAATGTTTATAACACTCTTTTTGAGTGATATAATATATCTACACTGTGGATTTGTCTCTATCCTATTATACCGCATCAATCACCTCTTTATAACTCCATAATATCACATAGGATGGTGCAGTTAAACAAAAAAAGATAAGGTACAGCGTACCTTATACTTTTGGTTTCTTTGTAAATCCTGCATCTAGTAATGCTTGTTCTGCTTGTTTATGAGTTGAGCGATGAATCACTTTACTCTTGCACAAGGCTTTGATTTTTTTAATCACTTCATCTTTTGGTTCGTTAAACTTTTTTGCTAAATACTCAATTTCATGTTTCTCTGAGCAATTAAACATTTCTCTGTCTTTTGCCATAATTTCCTCCTCTATCTATTTTTTAATTTCTTAAAAAACTATCATGAGGTAGTCATGGATGTCTATCCTTATTATATCAACAAACGCTTTTTAAATGCAAGAAAATATCCAATTACACTTGATTAAAGCGTTCCAGAATACGTCCTAGTGCTAGAAAGATGATGCCAACAGCGATGCCGCCAAAAATAATTAGGAAACTAACAATGCCTGATGAAGAGATGGTCCCTATGCCTGCAACAATGGCTAAGACGATTTGAGCGTAGCCAAAAAATATCAATAATCCAATTAAAGCTTGATTTTGACTTGACCCAACATTTTGCGTTGAGCGCAGTTTTTCAATCAACTCAGTATCACTATAGTCAAGGACATAAAAATCCCATTTTTTTGTATCTGTAATCCCTTCTGTTGTTTTCAGTAAAATCGCATAAAGCTCTTTTGATTCATGTTTATAAAGTATGCGATTATTACTCACATACCCATACTCATAAAAGGGATGGGTATTGATATATTGGATTGTTTCAATCAGTCCCCTTAATGCCAGAGTACGAATTAATTGATATTTCTTATCCGTTTCAACTTGAAAACTTAACTCTTCCATTTGTTGATCTACAGTCATGCTAACATCTCCTTTTAAAAATAGCCAATATCAAGGGATATTGGCTATCAATTTATAGTGATTTCTGATTTTTCACAATTGGTAACTTATCCCGAATATCCTTAATTTCCTCTAAATCTAACTCAACAATTAATACATCTTCATATTCCATACATTCATCAATGATTTCCCCTAATGGGTTAACTGCTAAGGTATGTCCATATACCTCGTAATCGCCAAAGGATTCTTTCGCCGGACTACATCCTACCATAAACAGTTGATTATCAATGGCTCTAGCACGAAAAGTTGTATGCCAGTGTAATGGTCCTGTGAATTGATTAAATGCGCCTGGTACTATGATGACATCCGAACCTGCTTCTTGAAGTTTTTGGGCAAGATATGGAAATCTGATATCAAAACAAATCATTAATCCAATCTTTCCAAAAGGGGTATCGACAGTGACAATGTTGTCTCCAGCACTTAATACGTCAGCTTCATTATACGTTGTCCCATCAGGATATGTGATAGAAAATAAATGCATTTTTCGATATTTTGCTATTTCTTCGCCTTTATTATTAAAGACAAACGTTGTATTGTAAAGCGTGCCATCAGTTTTTTCTGGGACACTACCGGCGACTAAATACATGTCGTGATCTTTAGCTAACTGGGCAATTGCTTGATAACGATCATCATTAATCGTTACACTATTCTGATTAAAATAACGATTCTCATACGGTGTTATAAACATCTCAGGTAAGACCACAACATCAATATCTTGTGGTAGTAAATCAAAGATGCGAGTCAAATGATGAAGGTTGTCTTCTGCCTGTTCACGCACCGCTGACTGAACAAGAGCTAACTTCATCTATATCCCTAGTTTCTCGCGTACTTGCTTTTCTAGGTCCTGTAATAAATCAGGATGTTCTTCTAAATACGTTTTCACATTTTCGCGACCTTGGCCAAGTTTATCATCTTGATAACTATACCATGATCCTGATTTATTAATGATATCTGCGTCCACAGCTAAATCAATGATCTCTCCTGTCTTAGAAATCCCTTTTCCATAAACAATGTCAATCATAACTTGCTTAAACGGTGGCGCAACTTTATTTTTAACAATTTTAACGCGTGCTTGGTTACCAACGATGTCTGATCCATCTTTGATTTGTTGGCTCCGACGAATCTCAACGCGAACAGATGAGTAGAACTTCAGTGCGCGTCCACCAGGTGTCGTTTCTGGATTACCAAACATAACGCCTACTTTTTCACGAATTTGATTAATGAATAAGGCAATGGTATGAGATTTACTAATTGCTCCACTCAGTTTACGCATTGCTTGTGACATTAACCGTGCTTGTAAGCCAACATGACTACTTCCCATTTCTCCACGAATCTCTGCTTCTGGGACTAAGGCAGCAACACTATCAATAACAACCATATCCACCGCATCACTACGGATTAATGCTTCAGTAATTTCTAACGCTTGTTCTCCAGTATCTGGTTGGGATAAGATTAAATTATCTACATCAACGCCAAGTGCTCTTGCATATTGTGGGTCTAACGCATGTTCAGCATCAATAAATGCCGCGTAGCCACCAGCTTTTTGGATCTCTGCAATTGCATGTAAGGCTAAGGTTGTTTTCCCACTTGATTCTGGTCCATATACTTCAATAATTCGACCACGTGGGTATCCCCCAATACCTAAGGCATGATCAATTTGAATCGATCCTGTTGATACCGACTCCACTTGGCCGTAAAGTTCGTCATCCCCTAAAACCATGACACTACCTTTACCATGTTGCTTCTCAATTTCTTTAATTGCTTTTTCTAATGCTTTTTCTCTATTCTCTTTCGCCACTATAATTCCTCCTAATACGGTTTATCTATATGATACGTCTCATGCCGCTTTTTTTCTTTTTATTTTGATTCAAGTAAGATATCTTTGTTTTTCATAAAATAATCTACACCACTAATAAGGGTGAGTAAAGTACCAACATAAATAAGTACTGTCCCAGCAATTTCAATGTCTGGTAGATAAAATGAAAATAATAATATGACAATCGCAACCATCGTTGTTGCGGTTTTATATTTCCCAAGATTACTTGCTGCAATAACTGTACCATCTTTCGCAGCAACAAGTCGAATACCTGTCACAATAAACTCACGTGATAAAATTAAGGCCGTTACCCAAATCGGAATCATTTGAAGCTCATTTAAAATCAGTAAGGCCGCAAGCACAATCAACTTATCTGCTAAAGGATCAATAAACTTCCCAAATGAGGTAACTAAGTTATATTTCCTTGCAATATAGCCATCAAAGAAGTCTGTCACACTCGCTAAGACAAAGATTGGTCCTAATAAATAAAAGCTTGTCCAAATCGTATGATCTAAGACATATGATAAATAATAGACAATCAATAAAACAGGGACTAAAACAATCCTAAACATAGAGAGTTTATTGGGTAAATTCATATCATCACTCTTTCCTATTACTCAAGTAAAATTATACCATAAATAGCCATCCTTAACAATTCATTTATTTTATCGGATAATAAAAAAAGCATAATGTTTAAAACATTACGCTTTGTGTGTTTGTGATTGATTTGCTTGCCGCATATTTCGGCCGATGATTAAGAGTAAAATTAGTCCCACTATAAACATAATTGCACTAAAATCAAAGACCCACATTTTCTGGTAATTATAAATAAATCCACCAATCAGTGGTCCAAGGACCATACCAATTGAGAAAAATGATTGTCTAACGCCCATCACTTGACCATACTCACCTTTTTTAGCAAAGGTTGAAATAAAGTGTTGTTCGAGTGGTGTATAAACAGCTTTTAATACCACATAAGCCATAAACAAAGTATAGATTGCGATAATAAAATCATCAATTCTAAACACAATAAATATGATTATCGCACTTAAAAGTTGGATGATGACCATTAATGTAAAATCACGTTTCAACATCGCTAATAATGGTGTAATTACCGTATTCGCGAATAACGATACCATCCCTGTCGCAAAGACAAAGGTTCCTATCGTCTCTGGGCCAAAGCCAATATGATTCATATAAACTTCAATATATTTAGATACATTGATTGCACCTAATGAAATAAATGTTAATGAGATCAAAAATATAATTAAATTACGATCTAAGTACTTAATATCTGTAATATGTTCAATCGCTGTCTTTCTTCTAGAATCTGTGGCGTTATGATCATCTAAACGAATCAATAAAAACATCACAGCTGCGTGACCAACATTCATCACTGCTTGAATTAAAAAGATGTTCGCAATCACATCGGTATTAAGTAACTGATTAAAGAATGGACTTTCATAAATAAACCCACCTATAAAATACCCAATACTCGATCCTGCGACAAACACTGCCGCATGCCAAGCTAAAAAGCGGGAACGTTTCTCTTCACTACTATGTTCAATGATATGAGATACCATTAAGGTAATACTCGCACTGACACCAAACCCACTGATAAAGCGAAATAATGACATCCAATACATGTTATTAGAGAAGCCAAAGCCAAATTGTCCAATACTATAAACTAGTAATCCGAGCGCCATATATTTTGCTTTACCACCGCGATCACCTAGTGTTCCCCATAGGGGACTTCCGAGCACTAACCCAACAGCCATCAATGCAAAAAAAAGACCAAACATATAATCTGGAACTCCCATGTTTGTAACAAGTCGTGGTGTTACAGGATGTCCCAAATTATGTAAGATACCTTGAATAAAATTTAAACTTATAACAAATACTATGGCTCGCGTCCGTTTCATATTATCGCTTCCTTAGCTGTATAAAATAAGATTAAGCAGGTGATGGAAATTACCTGCTTAATAGATTAGTCATTTTGTTTTGCGTTATGATACACATCTTGAACATCTTCTAAATCATTGAGTGCATCAATCAGTTTATCAAATGTTTCTTGATCGCTTTCTTGTAATGGAATATAGTCCATCGGATACCAGCCTTTTTCACTATCAACAACTTCTGCGCCAGCATCTTCTAAGGCTTTTTGAACTTTGTTTAAGTCATAGCCATCTGCTTCAACCTCAATGACACCATCAGTTTCTTCGATATCATTGACATCAATATCTTCCATTAATAATGTTTCTAAAACAGTTTCAGCATCCAGTCCTTTAACACTCACATATGACAAGTGGTTATAGGCATGTTCAACACTACCATTAACACCTAATTTACAGTCAGCTTTCGTAAAACATGCGCGGACTTCGGCAACTGTGCGGTTAACATTATCGGTTAAGGTATCCACGATGATACCTGTCCCTCCAGGACCAAACCCTTCATAACGTACGGGTTCATAGTCTTCCCCAGTACCTTCTTCTGCTTTTTTGATATTACGATTAATAACGTCCACTGGGACATCATCATTTTTAGCACGTTGAATTAAATGTTTTAGTTCTAAGTTTGCTTCTGGGTTTGTGCCACCTTTTTTCGCACAAACATAAAGTTCTTTACCATACTTTGAATACACTTTTGATTTTTTAATCATTGTTTTCTGCATGGCTTCTTTTCTTACGTTAAATTTACGACCCATGATTTCACCTCTTTAAATTTCATTGACTATTATAAATCAAAACCCTTGATTAATCAACTTCTTTTAATCGTGTTTGATCTTTTTCTAAGTCAACTTTACGCGCTTTATACAAGGTTCCTAAGGCACGTTTGAATGCACTTTTTGACATGTGGAACGTATCTTTGATCGCCTTTGGTGATGATTTATCAGTAAATGCCATGACACCATCATGTTCTTCTAAATATTTTAAAATACGCATTGCGTCATCTTCTAACATGAGTTCTTTTTGTTCAATCATAGTGGCATTATAGTGATAATCACCTTTATCAATTGTAATCGTCATTGTTGCGGTTTCACCAAGACGATATTTCTTACGCATATGTTTCCCATAAACAAACATACGGTGTCCTTCTTTAGTAATGAAAACAGCACCTTCTTCTGCTTGATATGTTTTGATTCCTTCGACTTCATCGCCTTCTTTTAATGGTTCTTCAGGGGTTAAGTAATCTTGTATTTCAAACCGGTTAATCCGTTTTGCGGTTAATTGATTTGCGGATACTTTGATTTTAACAAAGATTTCATCACCTTCTTGAGGCCACTCTTCAAGTAGCGGTGGTAAGTCATCAATACTGAGTAACAAGTCTTTTCGTAATCCCATGTCTAAAAAGACACCGAGTTTACGATGGACCCCAACAACTTTCGCAAAATTTGGGGTGTCTTGATCTAAAATCGGTTTATGCATCGTTGCGGTCACACGTTTTTGATTATCGTAGTATAAAAATACATCAACGTCATCCGCGACATTTAATGTACCAATTGTTTGTTTTTTATGTAAGAATACTTCATCTTCTCCGTTGGTTAATATATACGAATACGGGGTTTCTCTTAATACCGTTAACGTATTATAATCTCCTAGCTTTAATTCCATTATTTTCACCTCGCTTTATTATAACAAATATCAACTAATTATGATACTATTTAACACAATTGTCAATCTTTTTGATATAATGGAGTAAAAGGATGTGACACTGTATGAAACGCTATCTATTATATCTCATCATCTATTCTATTTTAGGGTTTGTATTAGAACGGGTAATTAATCTGATTGCGTATGGGTTTCCCTATGACAATTCTGTGATGGTTGGCCCATGGCAACCGCTATATGGAAGTGGTATTGTTTTAGCAATTATTCTTTATGACTGGGTCATTAAACGTTTTATCCCAACACACTTATTACGTTTAATTACATTACTTATTATCGCGATCATAACAACGGCTCTAAGTGAAGCAATTACAGGATATGGATATGAGTTATTAACCGGTCGAATCTTATGGAACTATAATCAGTTTTTTACTTGTCAATCCCCATATGTTTGCTTTGTCCCAACTACATTATTTGGAATAGGATCATTTTTAACCATCCTGTTTATTCATCCGTTTATTAATCTCGGTGTGAAAATGATTCCTAACGTAGTCCAATATCTGATTATCTTACTTTTCGCTATCGATGGTCTTTATACACTATTTAATCTGATTGCTTAAACAACATTGAAATAAACCTATTAACCATGTATAATTATGTAGGAAGAAGGGAATGATAATATGAAATTAACTAAGAATGTTGTGACGTCGTTAATTATCGTTGGTATTGTTAATTTAGCATTATACTTTTTGGGCGTGTGGATAGCTGAACCACTAAACTCACCAAATAATATCCATTTTACGCAAAATTATTTAGTCTTAGATGTTATTTTTATCATGACACTAGGAAATATCCTTATCATGTTTTATCTCATGTTGCGTTATGTCAATAACGAAAAGAGTCGGATGACATTAATGAATTTGTTTACGTTACAAAATCCTGCGACATTTTATATCGCTGATGCAACAAACCAACAAGAACAGTCTGGAATCGGAAAACTGAAACAAGTCCTATCGTTTCCACGAGTATTCCGCATTTATTGTTTTATGATTTTGTCACTAGTTGGCATTATAAATATTATTGTCTTATATGTTCAATAAACCTACTTAGCAGTAGGTTTTTTTATTGCAATATTAACAAATCAACCCCAGGTTGTGTTATCTCAACAACTGATAACTTTACAATCTTATTTAAGTAGGGTACTATTAAAGTAACTTATAAGGGGGAATTTTTATGGAAACAAAACGTGTTGGATTATTTTTACAAAAGTTAAGACACAAGCATAGGTTAACACAAAAAGATATTTCAAAAATATGCAACGTGTCTCCGCAGGCCGTCAGTAAGTGGGAGAACGGTGACAACTTACCTGATATAGAATTTTTAGAAAAATTAAGTATTCTATATGATGTTTCGATCAACGAAATATTAGATGGCGAGGAACATACGTTATTAATTGATAGTGAACAACGTCAGTTTATTATTTCATTAACACTGTCTATCCTAAGTCTATTTGCGTTGTTTTTCACATATGGGCAAATGACAAATATGGGTTTTCCTATAACCATTAAATGGTATCAGTTAATAATCAACGGAATTAGTGGTACATTAGTGGTGTTAAGTTGGATTCAGTTTTTAATCCTCATCAGTCATATTATCATCTTTCTCTTTATCTTGCTTCGTGTGTTTGAACGCAATGACAAGATAAAGATTATCCTTTTAATATCTTCACTCTCATCGTTACTTATTGGTTTGGTTGGTATTGTAAATGACTTAATGTATATCTTTCCACAGTTCATACTTGCGATTGGTCTAGTCACCCATATTTTATTTTATCGTAAGGCTTTTGTATCTTTAGATAAGCAAGAAGGAATCAATGTTTTAAAGCGTGCTAAAGATAACAATAACGTGTTATTACTTTCAGACGATATTAGAACGGATAAACTCTATCTATTTAGTTTAATCTTTAGTTTGTTGGTAATTGGATTAAACACCTTTATTTTGCTTTATATATCCGCTGAGTTAGTTGATGGTCTATTTAATACCATACCCGTAGATATGTCATTACGAATAATCACGATTGCGATACTCCTCGGAACGTTATCTATTAACTTATATTTATCACGTTTATATAAATCTCAACACTTTGATCAATTATTAATCATATTTGCTTTTGTTAATGCTTTTCCGGTATTAATAGTAACATTACTATCTCCATTTCATGTGTTGATATTTGTTTACTTGATTATCTTCATCGTCACATTGACGTTAGCTGCTTACTTTCATTTACGACAAAAAAATACCACTGCTAAGTAATTAGCGTGGTATTTTGTTATTATAAATCATATTGCTTAAACAGTTCAGATGGTGTTTTATGTAACTGCAAGAAAATCGGTAATAGTCCAAAAATTAACAATAAAGCATACATTGATAAAATACCTAAGCCTGTGAGCCCTATTGGGTACTGAACAAAGGTGACAAACTGAGCGACACCACTTTGTGCTCTTAACAAGATAATCATTGTTAGTAAGAATCCAATTAAGACACTAAAGGTTGCGCGAATCAATATCTCAACGGTAAACAGTTTATAAATGTCTTTTTTATGAACGCCAAGTGCCCGGTATAATGCAATATCATAGATTCTTGATAAGAGGCTTGATCGCATAATGAAGAAAATACTGATACCGCCAATAATGAACCCAACAATACTTGTGATATACAAAGCATAGTTGCTATCGAATTGATACTGTGCATAGGCGTCTTCTCTTTCGCCATAGTCATAGCTTATATGATACCCAGCGTCTTCTAATGATGCCATCGTTCCTTCTACATCGTCTGTATAGACAAACAAAGTGAAGTTAGGATAGATATTCTTACTGTTATAAAAATACACGGTTTTAAGAAAATCAACATGACTTAATGACAATAAGTTGGTGTTGTATTCTAATCCATCTTTGACATAACGATATGTCCCAACAACATCATACCATCC
>JAASSV010000195.1 GCA_021767685.1 Caryophanales bacterium
ATATTTTAAGATTCGTTTCATATGTCACCTCGTGGATGTTATTACTAGTAGTATAGCATAAGGATGAATAAACGGTAGATAGAATGATTACTGTTAGAATTCTAACAAAAAAGTATTGACATCCACAGTGGATGGGGTTACAATATAGTTAGAATTCTAATTAAAAGGAGGAATTATCATGGATTTTAACATCCTACATCAATTTGCCGATCGTGTCTTAAAAGACTTTGCTCCCCATATGGAACATAGATTACGCCCAAGAGAAGTCCATTTACTTATGATGATTGATAAAGAACCAGACAAGCCATTACGCTTTTATGCTCGTCATGTCGGATTAGAGCGCGGATCGTTTACCTACTTAACAGAAGTGATGGAACATCGGGGATATGTCATCCGCAAAGAAGATACACAAGATCGTCGTAAAAAGACCCTTGAGCTTACAGATCTTGGACGTCAAGTAATCCAAGATGCAAAGAACGAAATGGAACAACACTTAGAGCGCGTGTTTGAACCCTTTACAGATGCAGAAAGAGAAGACTTGAAACGGGCAATGGATACCATCGAGCGGTTACTACCAAAACTACCGAACCCCCATCCACGCCACAGACGACCGCACCGACATCATCCTGATCACCGTGCCGATCGTAGACCTCATCCCCGTCATGAAGAAGAGTAATACGTTAACACTCATCTGATTCATAGAAAAGCGACATTGACTGTCGCTCTTAGTGTCAAATCATTTTGGAAAGTAAATGATATAATAAAGTAGTATGTATATGAAGAGTGGAGGAACCCCCATGGGGGTTCGCCATTTTTTTATGAAAAAATAGTACTATGTGTAATTTGTTTGTACCATTTATATTTCTCGGTTACTCTGTATCCGATTGTGTCTTGAATGGAAGTTGGGTAGTTTTGATTTAGTTCAACGTAATCAATCTCAGGTGTAGGATCAACATGATTTGATAAGTAGATATCTTTTAGGTCTTGTTTGTTCACGAGTAGTTCTCTAATTCGAAGTCGTTTCGTAATCATCTTGAGCGAGTGAGCTTTGGGACGAGAGGTAAACAAAGCAGCAAGAACGTGAGAGATATGTCCTTCCATCGAACAACCTTTGAACAGGGGATCATTTTGGTGTTTGATGAACCGCCAGTTCGCGACAATGTAATCTCTATTCTTTGATATGATCTCTTTACGATCAGGATGTTCCGAAATGAGAACATTGCATAACTGTCGAAAGGATTTCGTGCGAGGAAGTTTCAGATATTCCCTTAAATAATATTTAATGTCGGGATCTTTTGAGATGTGATTAATCGCTTGGTGCATATGGAAGCGATCAAGGATGAACTGAGTCTGGATATCTTTTTGAATAGTAAAATCGAAAACGGAGCCTTTTATCCAAGAAGCACCATCTCCAGAAATCACAATATTCTTTAGTGCATCAACATTATAGGTCTGAATGATATAATCAAGCAATTTTCGTCTTATATCATGAGCACTCTTATCAGAGGTTATTATATGTCGGTTTACAAGACGATTTCGATTGTGATACTCTTCTTCAATATCGGTATATACAACCGCCGCCTTGATTTCTTTCATCTGATGATTATTCCCTTGGGTGTAAACCCACTTCTCATCTAACTGAATGTATAAGGTTTCTGTGTCCTCTTTTATCTCTTCCATGAACACGTCCATATCCGCAGCTTTAATGACGTTATAGACCGTTTGTCTTGAGATGTTTGATAGGTTACTTTCCACCAGGGTCTTGAATCTAGAACCAATCTTATCGCCAACCAGTTCTCCCGCTTGAATATAGGAATACTTCGCACCATATTCAACAATATACGCTTTAATCATTGGATCGTAATAATCTCTTTTCGGCAACGAAAAGAGATTATCTACGTAAAAGAATCCATCTGAGTTCGAATTTTTAGGCACATAGTACTCCCGCTCAAAGGATACCTCTCCAAACAACGTCATTATCGTTCTCGGATATTTCCCTTTTGTATAATACAGTTTTTTCCTTCTTTCTGAATGTTTAAATCTCATATCAATCATTTCAAATGTATCGCGAAGTGATTTCTTGACGATTTCTAGTAAAAATCCATCTAAATAATTGATGAAATCTAGATAATTATCGATGGATTGAAGCGATAATTCAGCCTTAAGTGCATTTTCGATTGAGTTCTTAATGATTTTTCCGTACATTTGGTTTATAATAGACATTGGGTAAGCTCCTTTAGGTGAATATTGTGTCGTAACTTTATTATATCAAAGGGCTTATCCTTTTTATTTATTTTTCCAAAACCATTTTACACTATCTCTCTCACTTCCTTACTTCCATTGATAAAATTCATATGGTATAATGTTTGCTAGAAGGAGATGATTTTAATGAAGAAAATTTTGATAATATTTTTTTGTTTAGGGATTATCGTTTTTATGACAGGTTGTAGAGCCAATATTGTTACGGATGATATAGATGATTATGGAGATTTCTTTGAGGTAACAGGTGATACAACTTTGGGTTTTGATATTTACCCAATAAATGTAGATGACTTCACTGTGAATGACTATTATTATCAATACAATGCACCACTGTATCCTGTGAATCCAGACATAGAAGTTTTTTTGCATGTTTCATTTAATGAAGAGGATTTTGAGTCAGAACTATTAAGGATTTCTGAAATATCATATTCAAGAGAAGG
>JAASSV010000196.1 GCA_021767685.1 Caryophanales bacterium
AAGGACTAGGACATCAGTTCTTGCGTCATATTGAACGAACACGCGTCATCTTGCATCTCATTGATATGGGCGCAACAGAAGGTCGTGATCCGTATCAAGATTATGTTAAAATTAATGAAGAGTTAAAAGCCTATAAGTATGACTTATTATCACGCCCACAGATCATTGTGGCAAACAAAATGGATGTACCTGGCGCAGAGGATAACTTAACATTGTTTAAAGAAGAGTTACAAGAGGATATCCCAATTATCCCAATTAGTGCCATCACACGTGATAATGTCCAACAGTTATTATATAAAACAGCGGACTTACTTGAAACCGCACCAACACTTCATGAAATGCAATCAGATCGTGAGGAAGATGTGGTTGAGTATACGTTTGAAAAGAAAGAAAAACCATTTGAGATTAACTTAGGGGATGACGGTATTTATGAAGTTACCGGAACGACCTTAAAACGTATCTTTGAAATGACAGATTTTACTAAAGATCAAGGGGTTAAGCGATTCGCACGACAATTGCGTCAGCTTGGTGTCGATCATGCACTGCGTGAGCGTGGTGTGAAACACGGCGACACTGTTCGGATCTTTGATTTTGAATTTGAGTTTATTGACTAAACCAAAACCCAATAGTTAGCATTACTAACTATTGGGTTTTTCTATTGTATCCCTTTCCGATTATGGTATAATATAACAAGGAGATGATAATATGTATGCATACTTAAGCGGTACGATTACCGATATATTACCAAATTCTGTTGTTATTGATGTTGGTGGTGTGGGATATGATGTCCTAACACCGAATCCATATGAATATACAAAAGATGATAAGACGACAATTCATGTGTATCAGCACGTTCGAGAGGATGCCATCCTCTTATATGGGTTTAAAGATAAAGATGCCAAAGCACTGTTTATCAAATTACTCGGTGTGAAAGGGATTGGTCCAAAAAGTGCGGTAGCTATCTTAGCTAGCGGAAACACAAATGATGTTGTTCACGCTATAGAAGTTGGCAATGCGAAGTTTTTAACAAAGTTTCCAGGCATTGGTCCGAAAGCTAGCCAACAGATTATTCTTGATTTAAAAGGAAAACTTGCTATGGATGAACGTGCTATCTCATCGGAATCAATTACTGAAGTGGAAGCTGCCTTAAAATCATTAGGATATCGTGCACGTGAAATTAAAAAAGCCATCAAGGACTTAGATGGATCGAAACCAACAGACACGTTAATTAAAGAAGCATTAGGTAAAATGTTAAAGAAATAGTATTATAAAAGCGGAAATGCTTGGCATTTCCGCTTTTTTTATGCTTATAAACTAAATAGATTTTCGATATCCTCGTGATCATAATCATTACTAATGGCGAGCATGAGCAAAATCCGTGCTTTTTGTCCATTTAAGCTACCCCCTAGGATACAGCCACGATTAACCAAGTCTTTACCGCCACCAGGATAAGCATAACTATCAAGAACGCGGCCTGAAACGCAGCGAGAGACAATAACAATATAAATACCGCTATTAATTGCTCGATCAATTGCATCCACCATGATTGGTGGTAAGTTCCCGCGACCTAACGCTTCAATAACAATGCCTCTAGCTTCTTGTTCAATTAAGTGATCAATCAAATCTCCAGACATCCCAGCATATGCTTTGATTAAGTAAACATCATCTACTAAAGTATTGTTTAAACGATAATCTTTAAAGTGAGTAATCTCACGATAATAGATAACTTCACCTTGATCAATGATACCAAGGGGTCCGAATTCGATTGATTTAAAGGTATCCAAACTCATTGTATGTGTTTTTGTCACCTCAATGGCACTATTAATTGTATCATTTAACACAACAAGCGTGCCTTTACCCATACTGAGTGGTGAAAAACACACCCGAATACTTGAAAATAAGTTCGTAACACCATCATATCCGAGCTCACTGGCATTTTTCATGGACCCTGTGACAACCACAGGCTTGTTTGATCGTATTGTACAATGTAGATAAAATGCAGTCTCCTCAAGCGTATCTGTCCCATGGACAATAACAACACCAGCGATATCATCGCGATCAACATAGTTTTGAACCAATTTCGATAACTGTTTCATATCTTTAGGTGTAATCGCTGGAGATTGTTTACGAGAGAACTCTTCAACAAATAAGTGGTTAAATTCATCGATACCAGATAGTGTATTTGTAATTTCTTCAGGTGTTAACGTTGGAATTGCTCCATGGAGTGACTCATCAACAGTCATTCCAATCGTTCCACCTGTATATATTAGTGCGACATTTTGCATAGTATTCACCTCTAAAATAGACTAACTCTATAATATCATATTTTAAATAAAAGCAGTAGGTCATTTTGATAAAGAATTATGAGATAAAAGTTAACATAATAATCTTAAAGTCTGTGAAACAAAACTTATCAATATGACCACACATATTACAACTTATGACTATGATGAAAAATAATGATTTTTTGAGTAATTTTAAGGAAATTGGCAAACAGACTTACAACCACAATTTTATTTGATTTTGAGAGAGGCAAAATATAAAAAAGAGACGTTCCTTATATATATTAATACGCATTATTTATAAATATAGATATGACCTATATAACTGTAATATGTATTAGTTAACATAATATATATTATAAGAAGTGAAATGTAAATAAAGAATCCTCTATCATTTTTTAAAATCTTCACCAAAT
>JAASSV010000197.1 GCA_021767685.1 Caryophanales bacterium
GACCTATTGTAATAGTCATACATTTCTAGTCTATAGCCATACTCTGTCTTCGCTAGTTTATGTAAATTAAAAATACCTTCTAGGATAAATGAGTTATTAGAGTTTTCTGGATATATTTCATACTTACGATCATAATCACCATAAGCAAAATTCCGCTTATGATTTTTAATCACAGCTATACCGTTGATATTGGTATAGTTATTGATATATACTAGTGCCCCATAACTTGGTTCCATCATCTTATATTCCTTAATACCCGTGGGTCCTGTGGTTAAAATGGTATTGATGAAGACTTCATCAGTAAACAAGACATCTGTATTAAATTCCGCATGAATTAAGTCGTTATGAACGATACCTTCACCAATGAACATGGAACCTTGATTGCCATGTCTGTCAATATAATCTTTAGTTATCGTGACTTTATCTTGATAATCGACAATGTATTTATTTTGGACATAAAAGGCATCATTAAAATCGTAATGTCCATTCGTGGTATTGTCGTTAGATCCTTGAGTAACTTGTTTATATTGGAAGTTCCTTTGATCACTTACGAGTTGTGAGGCATCATAGGTATTATGGATATCTTTCATTAGACTTATGTATCCATGGTAGGTAGTAGTAGATGTAGTGATAATAGATGTTTGCGTCCATTTCAGTTGATAAGAAGTTATTCTATCTAAGTTATCATATGTGACGGTGATATAAAATTGGATCTCACTATTAATGTCGCCACCGTTGACTCTAGTCTCGTCAGCATAATATGTCATATTAGTCCCTGTGACTGACTCGCTTCCGGAAAGTTTAATCGTATTATTGTCTTTTTCCACTTCTAGAGTGGGACAACTGTATCGGAAGTAAGAATCATAAAGTTTATTTCCGTAATCATCAAAATAACTACATTTAAGCAACACAGGTGTTTCATAAGTATCAACATAGTTTAACTGAATCTTAGATAGTGTGAACATAAATCCACCAAACACGATAACGGTAAAGACTTTTAACCATACCTGTGCGTGATCAGTTTGCAGTTTATCGTATTTGAGAAGGTTATGATATAAGAGTTTTAGTATTGTAAAAATTAATAATGAAAAAAACAAGAAAAAAGATGTGTGCTTAACGATCATATTAAATCGATTAAATGTAGGTTGAATAGACATAATAATTGCAGTTGTTAACAAAAAAACTAGCGTAACTGCTAATATTATTTTTTGTTTGATTGTCATTTTGATTTCCTTTCTTTCATTTTTTTATGATAAATTACACATTATAAAGAAAGAAGTTATCAACATCTATACACACAGTATATTTTTTGTTTATTGGTCCATGTACGTTTGTCTATAATAGAATCATTAAATTTAATATTATAAAATGACACCCTTAAAATAGGGAATCTTATTTTAAAGTTAATGATACAAATTATGGGAAGAAAGTAAACGATAATAAGTACTATTGGTATTGTTATTAATAATCCTACTACCAAAAATAAAAAAGGTTTTGGATTGATAGAATATTCAATAACATGTATAGTGTATATTGCTCTAAATTGGATAATGAAAAATATGGTAAAGGTTAAAAATAATAATGCATTTATATGCATTTTCTGATTTAGTTTTTTCATATTATCATCCCCCTCAATTACGATATATTATATCACAAACTTACTTGGACAACAACTGAGTTTTGGTGTTGGTTGAGTTCATAATATGAGATATAGTTCAAACAAAAAACCGGAGAATATTACAGTGGTAAGACATACTGTATTTACCTCCGGATACGGACTAAAATGGTGGAGAGTACTGGACTTGAACCAGCGACCCCTTGCTTGTCGAGCAAGTGCTCTCCCGGCTGAGCTAACCCTCCATCGCTATATCTATTATAAGTTATTATTATAATTTGTCAACGGAAAACAAATAAAAAAAGCATCCGAAGATGCTTTTTATCATTATCTGTTGTAGAATTCAACAATTAGGTTTTCTTTGATGTCAGTTAAGATCTCTTGACGTTCAGGGTAACGAACGTAAGTCGCTTCAAATTTGTTTTCATCAAAGCTAACAAATTCTAAACGATTTCCAGCATGTTCTAAACTTTCAGTAACAATTTCGAACTTCTGAGCTTTATCACTTAACGTCACAACTTGACCTGGTTCAACGCGGTAAGATGGGATGTCAACGCGTTTGTTATCAACGCGAACATGACCATGACTTACTAATTGTCTTGCTTGACGACGTGTTCTTGCGAACCCAATACGATAAACAAGATTGTCTAAGCGACTTTCAAGTAACACTAAGAAGTTTTCACCGTGTTTACCATCCATTTTCTTCGCTTCGTTGAATGTTTTTCTAAATTGCTTTTCGTTCATACCATAAGTGTAACGTACTTTTTGTTTTTCATGAAGTTGTTGTCCGTACTCACTTAATTTTGAACGACGTTGTCCATGTTGACCTGGAGCATAAGGACGTTTATTTAATTCTTTTCCATTTTCTAAAATAGAATGTTTTAAACGACGCGCTTTTTTCCAAATCGGACCAGTGTATCTAGCCATTGTGTTTCCTCCTTTTATTTATTTGCACAAAAGAGTAATAACGATCTATTAATCAGAATGTTTTAATGGGTTCGCCTTGTCAGCAAAGACTACTAACAACCCTGTTTCGGAACATTCAGCAGTTAATAAATGATTATTTAGCTGC
>JAASSV010000198.1 GCA_021767685.1 Caryophanales bacterium
CACTCTCTTTGTGTTTTCCTAGCTACACTATATGTTCGTTCTATTTGATGTTTTGATATATTTTCATTTAATATCATCTTTACTATTTTAAGTTTAAAGTCTAAACTGTACTGATTTACCACATTATCAACTCCTTCGTATTATTATACTATATTATTCGTAGAAAGGGAGGGGGAATGTGTCCCACTTTTTCGTGGCAGTGCAACTTAACGATCCTTAGTGGCTATTACAATGTATCTATTGATGTTATTGTCGCTAATCCTTATTCGTTAAAAAGTGATAAAACGCTTGCCTTTCGATCATTTACACCTGGCAAAGATGGACTAGAGGAAATCGCTCCTATAACAGTATCCACAATTTACGATGATGTGATTTGTTACAAGAACAACACAGAAGAGTTCTTATTTTTTTGGAAAACAAATCAAAACCAAGTTGGCTATACCATGATGTTTGACTATTATGATAAAATCTATGTTTCAAAAGTATATTTCAAATCAAATGGTGGTGGCCACTTCTATATCAATGACGAACCTAGATACTTCAACAAAGCTCACGCAGAAAACATTGTTTTCAAAGGTGTCCTGATGGCAAAATTAGATAAATACATCGATATCCCACATTTTTTCACTTCGCGCTTTTAGCGCATTCACAAACCTGATTTGCTGTGGTATTCTAATTGCGGTGGTTTAGACATATTTTGCATTCTTAGTTATCCTTTCCTAAAGAGAGTCGCTTTCTTAGCGGCTCTTTTTTATTTGCTTCGGAAGGAATATTTCAATGGAATCAAATATAGAGTTTCAAAAACGAAAAATGATTATAGATGAATTATATGCAGCAAAACTTATTACTGGTGATGAATGGTACAAGGCACTTGCAAAACTTTTAGATCTTTATGATCTGGAATTAGAAATAAACAGCGAATAAACTACTTGCTATTTGATGCTTTTTGAGTGATGTATATAGTAACTAAATAGGAGGTATAAGAATGCAAGAAAAACGTATTATCGTCATTGAACCAGAAAAACCAGTAATAGAGACTAATGGTGGCTATTCAGGAAGAAGTCACTTAAAACGAGTCTGTGCATACGCAAGGGTATCAACAGACTCAGAAGATCAACTACACTCTTTCAATGCACAAAAGACAGAGTACAAAAAGAAAATTGAAGGAAACGAAAAATGGGATTTTGTTGGTCTTTATGCAGATGAAGGAATCAGTGGAACAAGTATTAAAAAACGTCCCCAGTTCCAACAGATGATTCAAGATGCCAAGGATGGCAAGATTGATTTAATACTCACTAAATCATTATCACGATTTGCAAGAAACACAGTCGATACGTTAACCATGGTTAGAGACTTACGAAAAATTGATGTTGAGGTATACTTTGAAAAAGAGAACATTTATTCATCAGATACCAAAGTTGATTTTATGCTTACCATCTTCTCTTCCATCGCCCAGGAAGAATCAAGAAATATTAGCGAGAATATTAAGTGGGGATTCCGTAAACGATTTAAAGAAGGAAAAGTGCATATCAACACAAAACGATTCCTTGGTTATGATAAAGACAAAGATGGGAACATTGTTATTAACGAAGACCAAGCGAAAACCATAAGAATGATTTTTGATATGTATATTTCAGGAACATCCCAAAAAGAAATCGCAGACTTCTTAACTGAAAATGACATAACAAATGGTCGCGGTGAGGTATTTTGGAGACCAGCAACCATTAGCACAATTCTTCAAAACGAAAAGTACTGTGGGGATGCGATATTACAAAAACGTATAACCATTGATTACTTAACCCATAAATCCGTTAAAAATGATGGCCATGCACCAAAATACTATATTATGAACAATCATCCTGCGATTATTCATAGAAAGAAATTTGAACTAGTCCAAGAACTCAAGAAAAAGCGTAGTAAAAAACAATCGATATCGAACTACGGGAATAAGTATCCATTGAGTGGACTTGTATTTTGTAGTCATTGTGGCAAAGTGATGAATCGGCATTATTACAATTATAGAAAGAAAAACCAGCGTGTTGTTCTTTCATGTAAAAACAGATACAAAGATGCAGGTAAATGCGACAATAAACCAATTGATAATGAAGCATTAGAATTTGCGGTAATAGAATCAATAAAGCATCTCAACTTAGAACAACCAAAGTTGATTGAAAATACACTAGAACTGGTGAAATCATCGCTCGATACATCTCATGTTCAACAAGAAATGACACAGTTACAAAAACAAATAAACAGCGTTGAAAAAGATATTAAGGATATTATTAGTGTCAACGTTTCTTCGATGAAGGAAAACACTGATCTTTACAAAGACATGTATAAAGAGAAAAAACAACTGCTACTTGACTTAAAAGTAACCATGCAAAAGAAAAAGAACGCACTTGTTGATCTTCATTTACATGAAGAAAGGATTCAACAAATGAGTTCATTCTTAGAAGGGTATACAGCGTTAAATAAAAACATCTTACTAGGAGTTTATAAAGCAATTATCGCATTAAATCAAAATGAGGTAATACTAGTTATGAGTGATGAACAACTAAGCAAACAAGTTATCACTGACAACTTAGAAAGTATATTAGCTTTATCGCCAATCAAATCAAAAACAGTTAAAAATGAAGGATCCAAGTATGCTATTACATACCATGTAGTAGAACTGAAAGGGG
>JAASSV010000199.1 GCA_021767685.1 Caryophanales bacterium
ATCGGAGCGGCTCCCGGTCCCCAAGCAACAACAGTAATGTCGTCACCTTTTTTTAATGTTTTTGCTTTTCCAATTGGCACTTTAAACTCTTTATCTGGTAAGTCTTGTTTAAATGCACGATAGATCCGTTTCGGTTCCATAAAGATTACTGGATCCGGATCTTGAATCGCACTGGTCAATAGACCTTTTGCATCATATGGGGTAGATGGAATAACCACTTTTAACCCTGGAATATGACCAAAGAGTGTTTCTAAACTTTCACTATGATGTTCTAACGCGCGGATACCGCCACCATATGGCATACGAATAACCATTGGCACTGTATAAAGCCCACGAGTTCTATTACGATAACGAGCAGCATGAGCAACGATTTGATTGTATCCTGGGAACATGAATCCACTAAACTGAATTTCAACCACAGGTTTTAATCCGTTGACTGCCATACCGATAGCGCCACCGATAATCGCACTTTCTGCGAGTGGTGAGTCAAAGCTTCGTTGTTTACCAAATTCTTGTTGGAGTCCTTTGGTCGCGCGGAATACACCACCTTCGTGTCCAACATCTTCTCCAAAGACAACAATACTGTCATCTTTTTTCATTTGTTCGAATAGTGTCTGATTAATGGCACTTAATAATGTTTGAGTAGCCATATTATTTCCCCTCACTTTCTGCAAGTTGTTTATGTACGGAAAGTTGTTCTTTTAAGTCTTTATGCATTTCTTTGTAGGTATATTTGAAGACATCTTCAAGTGGAACAAGACCTGTTTTCTCAACTTTTTTGAATGTTTTGTTTGAGAAGTCTTTATATTCTTGTTGAAGTTTTTCGTCTTCTTCTTCCGTTAATAATTCTTTGTCGATTAAATATTTTTTAAAGCGAATAATCGGATCACGTTTTTCCCAATATTTGAGATCTTTGTCATCACGATAAATCGTTGGATCATCACTTGTTGTATGAGGGCCAAGCCGGTAGGTTAACGCTTCGATAAGTGTTGGTCCATTTCCATCAATAGCACGTTTACGTGCTTCTTTAACAGCCGCAAACATAGCCAGTGGGTCATTCCCATCGACTAAGATACTTGGAACACCATATCCAATTCCTTTAGATGCCAAGTTTTGCGCTTTTGATTGCACTTCACGTGGTGTTGAAATCGCCCATTGGTTATTTTGAATAATCACGATTAATGGACTTTGTGTGGTTGCGGCGAAGTTAAGTCCTTCATGGAATTCACCATGACTGGTTCCTCCATCACCAACAAATGCGACAGCGACTTCTTTGTCCCCTTTATATTTTGCCGCGTATGCGACACCCGCACCATGGTTGATTTGTGATGCGATTGGAACACTAATTGGTAAGATCCGAAGGTCTTCATCAAAATGGTTTCCTTCTTCATTTCCGTACCAATATAAATATAGTTTCTCTAAGTCTGCTCCTTTATATAGCATTCCCGCCATTTCGCGAAATGCAGGGACCATCCAGTCTTTCTTTTCTAGTGCAGCAATAGGTGCACAGTGTGCTGCTTCTTGTCCTTTGATCGGCGCATAAGTTAACATCCGACCTTGGCGTTGGTATTGCAATGCTTTCGTATCAGCAACGCGACCTAATAACATTGTCTTATACATCTTCAGCAATGTTTCATCATCAATCTTGGGAACGAGTTTTTCATCAGTAATATTCCCTTCATGATCTAGTACTTGAAAAATTTTCTTTTTCAATGGATCAAATTTCTTTGTAAGCATAACTGCCTCCTTATTAAGATTTATTATAATTAAGAGATGTGCAAAAAAATATCTCCCTATTTGAATACATTACAAGTATACAATAGTTTAGAAAAAATATAAATTCTAAAGCATATTTTTTAGCATCTCAGTTAATGATTGCGTTATTTAGTGCTATAATCATAGTACGAGGTGATAGTTATGGGTAATTTGTTTGTTGTTGCACTGCTTTTAGGAGTGGTGATAACACTCTATATTTTAAGTTATAAATGGAATAATGATACTGAAGCACCAAATGATGATAAACCATTATTTGAATGTGCCAGTTGTCATGCGGCTGGGTCATGTTCTGTTAAACATCACAATCAACATGAACCAGAAGCTTGTGAAACAGAGCGTAAAGACCTTGCTTTAAAAGAGTTCTATTATAAACAAAAGGAATCTTCTTCTTAATAAGATTCCTTTTTTCTATTTCTCTGTATTCTTGGCAATCTTTAATGATACGTCTTGACAAGAAAACAAATTAGTTTTATAATAAATTATACCCTATTAAATAGGGTCCTTGTAAGGGGGAGGGGAATATGTTTGCAGTTAATATACAATCATAAGGACTTACTAGATATTTTTTCCGCTATAAGTCCTTTTAACATGAAAAGAGATTTGAGACATATTAAACGGAATCACATAAATTTAAAGAAACTCTTAACTGAGATTGAAGCAACAATAGTGAACAAGGAATACGAGGTTATATTCCAGAAAGAAAAATGCAATACAGAAAATAAACTATTTCTATTGATAAAAATGCGTATTCGTAATCCACAAAATAATAGGGGTAAGAGTTCAGGTTTTAGAGTGGTTTGCCTAGTAAATGAGTGTTTAGATTTTGCGATTATTTTAACTATATTCTCAAAAACAGGATCACAGAGAAGAGACAAACTATCTACAAATC
>JAASSV010000200.1 GCA_021767685.1 Caryophanales bacterium
ACCATGAAATTATATCTTATGGGGGAAGGGTTTGTTCCCATGTAATTCCAAAAAATGAGCGGTAGCGAATCGTTCCTTCATGGTCTGTTCGTTTTACAGTGATCCCTAATGCTTGGTACCGTGTCAAGATATGATCGTGGGGATGTCAACGTGTATTATTACGATCAACATTGATAATGGCGCTTTCTGGATTGATGTTTTGAAGAAAGGGCATTGTTGAAGACGTGTCACTGCCATGGTGACTGACCTTAAACACATCCACATCAATTGAGTAGGTAATATTAAAAATCTCTTCCGCCTCTTTCTCTGCGTCACCAAAGAAAAAATAATGAGTCTCTTGCGCCCAACTACTAATGGGTAAACTCTGATTATTCTCATTCTCATCATCAACTGTAATAGGGTAGATGAACAGATTAAAATTTCCGCAGGGAATGAGTCTATTTTCATAAGCGTTAGCTGTTTCATTAGTAATCAGATGTTTCACTGACAATATATCAATGAGATCCTCTGTTTCACCATAATGGTCCGCATGAAAGTGACTGACGATTAAATAATCAATTTTAGTGATCCGCTCTCGTTTTAAATAGGAAACTAGACTATCATAGTCATCATCTTTCCCTGTATCAATCACGATATTACATTGATCAAAACGGTCTTTAAATACCGTACTTTCTCCTGCGATATCTAAAAACACAACGTCTTGAAAGGGCTGTAACCGTGCATAGAAAAAAACAGTAAAACAAAAGACACCCATCATAACCATTAGTGCTTTATGTTGAACTATATTAATTGTTAGAGTTAGATAAAGAAAAATATAATACAAGATAATTGCTAACGGATGAAACAATGAAAGTGATAAAGGGATATAAAAAATCTCACTTAAGAATACTATTAAGGTATCAAATAATGCAGTAACAACACTATATATTCCATCTAAAAAAGGCATGACAAACGTTAAGTAGCCTAAGGGCACAATGATTAATGTTGTTAACGGAATCATGATGATATTCACTAAAATCGTCATTATGTTAACGGTATAATTCATTTGAATGATTAAAGGAACAGTAATTAAAAACGCTAGTGTACTCGATAAGAGCAGTTGATGTATCCCTTTCATCTTACCTGTTAAATCATAGGTAATGATTAAAAAGAATGTAACAAGAAAACTCAGTTGAAACCCAATACTCAAATAATAGTAAGGTCTCATCATCAGCAATAAAATAAAGACACCACTTAAAATATCTAACGATGAGAGTTTCACTTTGAATATGTTAGTCATAAACACCGCCGCAGTCATTAAACTTGCCCGGACAACTGAGGGACTAAAGCCTGTGATAATCATATAAAGGGATAGTAAGACCATAATGCCACTATAGCGATGACTCTCTTTTAGATTCAAATAAGTGCCACCCTTGTTTAAAAAGACCACAAGCAAGCCAATATGCATTCCGCTTACCGCAAATAAATGAGAGATCCCAAGCATTGTCACGGCAGTTTTCGTTTGTTCATCAAACTCGCTTGTATCGGCTAGAATAAACGTATTGATATAGCGCTTTGACCTAGGTAAATACCGATCAATATACGTTTTAATACCTTCATGTATGTGTCTTGGATGAAACAGGTGAGTGTTCACTGTTATCTTATCACCATCTATTACCTCTATAACCCCTTGACTTTTTAAGTAATCTTGATAGTTGAATCCTCCAGGAATAGTCGGATTTTCAAGCGTCTGATGCTTACCATCCACTGTAATGATGTCTCCTATTTTTACAGGGTGATATGCATAAACGATGGTCTTACATAATCCTTTTCGTCCTGTAATTTTATAACGATATGTTGTTTCTTCTACCTGACTCACATATAGGGTTTGTGGTAATGTATTTCTTGTGCAACCATATGTCATAAGAAACCTATTTGCACTATAAAGAACTAATACAATAATGATAACAACCAACATATCTTTGTGCTGGTAAGTCATGTAAAGGATAAATGGAATAAATATTAAGATATACCAAAACGATTCTATAACTAAGATAACAAACTGTAACGTTAAGGCAATATAAATATAACGGTATCTAAACGACGATATATGGTTTAAGATCCGCAAGTGTTTGTTCTCCAATACCACTGACGTTTAACAAATCGTCTACTGTCACAAACTCACCATGTTCTTCCCGATAAGCAATGATACTTTTGGCCGTGCTTGGTCCAACACCAGGTAAACTTTCTAGTTCTAATTGCGTTGCGGTATTGATATTAATAATTCCATTATCTTCATTTTCAATAACGTCAGTGATTAAGGGGTATTCTTCACTTAGTAACGGCACATAAATCACCATCTCATCACGCAGTGTTTCACTGAGATTAATCGCTAAGTCATCCGCTTCTTGAAGAAACCCTCCCGCTTTTTGAACAACGTGAAATACCCGGCTATCATCATCTAGTTTATAGACACCAGGATATTTTACTGCCCCTTTGATATCGACATATATATAGGTATCTTCTGTCACGATTTCTTGCTGCTTCGGGACAGTAAACTCAGGCGGTTCTTCATCGTTTTGAAATAGAAAGTACCCTAGTGATAATACAATAAAACCGACGATTATCCCATATTTTTTAATATATTCCATCATATCACCTCAACACT
>JAASSV010000201.1 GCA_021767685.1 Caryophanales bacterium
GTATGATCATGTTTGTCGATGCAGTATACTTAGGGGGATTAGCAATATATAAAATGGCTAACCTAAGTTGGAGACTAACTATTTTTAGTGCATTGCCAATGTTGTTTATCGCACTTCTTGGTGCGTATGTTGGAAGAATTATGCGAAAAAAATGGAAAGAAGCACAACATGCATTTGAGGATTTAAGTGATTTTACAAACGAAAGTTTAAGTGGAATTACGGTTATCAAAGCTTTTGTTAAAGAACGGTTAGAAATCACTGAGTTTTTAAAGTTTAATCAACGGGCAAAAGAGAAAAATATTGAGTTCGTTAGAACACAGACTACCTTCCAAGTCATGGTTAGAACCGTAGTTGGGTTAATATTTGCTGTCATTTTAGGATATGGAGGATATTTAGTCTATATTACTGATACGCTAGTGGCTGATTCATTCTCAACAGGTGACCTTACTGAATTCTATATGTTATTTGGATCATTAATATGGCCAATGATGGCCTTAGCACGTATTATTAATATTAGAAGTCGTGGTCGCGCATCGTTACAACGGATTGAAACCATTCTTGATGAAGAAGTCACCGTTAAAGATCATGATGACGTGATTGATATTGAAAAACTAGACGGTAACATTGAGTTTAAACATTTAACATTTACGTATCCTGATGCGAAAAAACCGGTATTAAAAGATATCAATTTCACCATCAATGCTGGTGAGACAGTGGGTATTTTAGGACGCACCGGTAGTGGGAAAACAAGTATTGTAGACTTGTTATTACGAATTTATAATATTGATGACAATCAAATCTTACTGGATGGTTATGACATTATGGATTTACCAATTAAAAAAGTACGAGATAATATTGGGTATGTCCCACAAGACGGGTTCTTGTTCTCTGACTCTGTAAAGAACAATATATCATTATCATTTAAACATAATGATGATTCCTTTAAACAAGTAAGAGAAGCCGCTATGTTAAGTGACGTTCATAATAATATTATTGAGTTTAGTGATGGCTATGATACAGTAATTGGAGAGCGCGGTGTCACCTTGAGTGGGGGACAACGTCAACGTGTCGCAATAGCGCGTGCTCTGATGAAAAATTCACCAATTATGATTTTAGATGATAGTGTATCTGCGGTCGATACCAAAACTGAAGAAACGATTTTGAATAACTTACGTAAAATTCGTGGTGATAAAACAACACTCATCATTGCACACCGAATCAGTACCGTAAAAGATGCGGATAAGATTATTATTGTTAGTGATGGTGAAGTTGTTGATGTTGGCCCACATGATGACTTGATTAAGCGTTGTGAATTTTATGCGGACTTGGTCGAAAGACAGCGCTTAGAAGACGAAATGGGGGTGGAGTAAGATGCCACGTAAACTAGCAGGAAATGCCGATGAAAAACGGCTTTATACAATGAATGATTCAGCGATTGTTAAAAGATTATTAACCTATGCAAGACCGTATGTAAAATACTTTGTATTAGCATTCGTATTTATGATTTTCACCGTATTATTTGGTATATTACAACCCTATTTAATCGGAGAAAGTATCAATATTGTTATCTATGAATTTGAGTTAGCGCTATTGTTGCAATATCTAGCATTATTGGTTCTTGTTGTAATCCTTGGAAATGGGTTTAACTACTTACAAACAATCACATTACAAAAAACGGGACAAAGTATTATCTATGATATACGAGAAGAAATATTCACGCATTTACAATATCATGATATTGCCTACTTAAATAGCCGTCCAACGGGCTCAATCGTTACCCGAGTAACAAACGATACGAACACATTAAACGAAATGTATACCTCTGTCATCATTAGTGTATTTCAAAATTTACTGATGATTATGGGAATTCTTATCGCTATGTTTGTGATGAATACAACATTAACATTATATGTTCTTACGGTTATTCCATTCATCATCTTATTCTCATTTTTATTCCGAATATTATCCCGAAAAGCTTATCGCCAAGTGAGACGTAACTTATCGAACATCAATGCCTTCTTGGCTGAACATTTATCGGGGATGAAGATTATTCAAATCTTTAATAAAGAAGATGTGAAATTTAATCAGTTTAATGACCGTAATGAAAAACTCAAACGAGCGTATTATAAACAAATCACTATTTTTGGGATTTACCGACCAACAATGTACTTCTTATATATGTTAGCAACAGCCATAGTATTTTATTTTGGTAGCCAAACAGTACTAGATGGGGCAATTAAAATTGGTATTCTCTTTGCTTTCTATCAATATATAGGTCGTTTCTTTGAACCAATCCAACAACTTGCTGAACAGTTTAATATCTTACAAAGTGCCTTCGCATCAAGTGAAAGAATATTTGATATTCTAGATACAAAAGCAGAAGTAAATGATGCCGAAGATGCGATTGAACTTGAAGATATGAAAGGTGAAATTGAGTTTAAAAATGTTTGGTTTGCCTATAATGAAGGTGAGTGGATCTTAAAAGATGTTTCGTTTAAAGTGAAACCAAAAGAATCGGTTGCATTTGTCGGTGCGACTGGTGCGGGTAAAACAACTATTCTCGGTTTAATTACACGTAATTATGATATTCAAAAAGGACAAATCCTCATTGATGGTATTGACATCAAGCAGATTAAAAAAGGA
>JAASSV010000202.1 GCA_021767685.1 Caryophanales bacterium
CAGACACTGAGTATGAAAATCCATATATTACTTCACGTATCAATTATAATACATCGATCGATCAGTTTGCTAATGTCCTGACAACGAGCACATTAATACTGAACTTTTTATTATCATTAAGCATTGTTATTGGAGTATATTTATTCATTTTGGTTATGATAGAATATAATAAATCACAAGCACACGACATAGCTATTTTGAAAAGCCTAGGGTATAACGATAAAGAGATTCATATGAAATATTCTCTTCCTCTTTACGTAGCATTTATCCTTGGATATCTTTTAAGTATCCCACTAGCTATTTATCTGCTTAACCAATTGTTAGAGATACTAATTGATGCGATTGGCTTCAATTTAATCTTAGATATTGACCCCGTAAGACTCATAATTACCTTTGTCATTTTTCATCTTGTATTTCTTGTGTTCTTACTCATCCAGCATCGTGTTTATGACCGCATAACCATTAATGATATTCTCAAAAAGGAATAACTCTTATTCTTCCCTTAAACAGGTATTGATTAAATGTTATTGACAAATTGACCATGTTAATGATAAACTGATAATACGAGAGTGCAAGTGAAAGGATGATTAGATGAGCGAAAATCCATTAACCAAAGAAGAACGTATCTTGCAATCAGCAATCTCTGAGTTTGCCGAAAAAGGATACAAAAAAGCGTCAACAAACAGCATTGTTAATAACGCTGGTGTATCAAAAGGATTGTTATTCCATTATTACATTTCGAAAAAGGAGTTATTTATTACCGTCCATCAACATATTTTGGATGTCTTTCGTAATGAACTCTATGAAGGGGTTAATTTCGCTGATCGCGATGTCTTCCACCGATCAAGTGCAACAACGGTGCAAAAGATTTCATCATATATTCAACATCCTGAATTTATGGCCTTTTTAGAACAACTCACTCACGTCAAAGATAAAGAAATTAAACAACGCTGTCAAGTTCAAGTCGAGCATGAACAAATGGTTGTTTACAATAAACTTTTCAGTAATATTGACTACTTCTTGTTTAATGAAAAAGTCAATATTGAAAAAACACTCAATGTGGTTCGTTGGACAATTGATCGCATTTCTCAAGAATGGTTCAGAGCAAATGATAATCAGTTTAAAGAAGACTCATTCGGTGAATTAGAAAACGACATTGAAGAATACATTGATTTATTTAGAGACGTATTTTATAAGTAAAAAGCACCCCAGGGTGCTTTTTTTATGCCGTAAATGGTAATAGAATGACGAGTGCGCCTAACACAACGAATACAACTAACACGAGTGTTCCTATAAATAATAATCCAGATAGTAATACATTAATGAATCGCCGGAATAGTTTACCTCTTTGGGTATCTAAGAAAAATTGCAATAAATGCACCAGGCTCGTAATGACTAAGATAAACATAAAAACACCATCAAGGAACAATAACACAAACGCAATCAAAGCAAATACAGGTCCTAACTCAGCAATTGTCACTATCAATGATAATAATAGTATTGTTCCAATTAAGGTAACTAAGATCATACGCGTCAATGTTTTGGGGGATTTCATATGCAACACTCCTTTAGATTAAGATACTTTAATTATACTAAAGGAGAAATCGTATTGCACGAAAAAACAGGCCGAAGCCTGTTATTTTTAAAATAAACTAACAATAAAGTAAGTAATTAATCCAACTGAGGTACTTAAGAATGTTCCCCAAGCTAAATCAACAACGGTGACCAAGATTGGCCAATCTTTTAAGGTTGCTAGATTCGTAAGATCATACGTTGCATACGTTATAAATCCATATAACATCCCCGATAAAATAAGTTTCCCTACACCAGCATCCATGTTAGGTTGTAAAACAAAGTAAACAATCCCGACAACAAAAATAAGATAAAAAATCAACGCTGCTACAAAGTTTGGTCGTTCAGCCATTAAATGACCAATTTGACTCTTATAAAACTTCGGGGCAACAAGTCCTAACCAAATCGCATCTATTGCTAAAAAGACAATGAACGCAATCAAGTATAATTTAATAAAACCCATAACATCACTCCTTTTGTTCTATTATACACTAAGGGGTTTCTCTCGTATAGACAAATACTTAGTTTAAAATTAATTATATTTTTATATTGACAATAGTGTGTGTTATACACTATACTATAATTGAGGTGAGATAATGAACGATAAAACACTTGATAATTTAATCCAAGAACTAAGAAAAGGAACGCTAGTATTAGCCGTATGTTCAGAATTATCTGTGAAACATTATGGATATAGTCTTGTCGATACCTTACAACAAAAAGGCCTTGATATTGATAAGAACACCTTATATCCGTTACTAAGACGCTTAGAAAAACAAGACATTTTAGAAGCGTCCTGGGATACAGAAAGCTCGAGACCGAGAAAATATTATCAACTTAGTGACTATGGAACAAAGATTTATAACGCTTTACAAGATGAATACAACAGTTTACATAAACTCATCAATACATTAATGGAGGAATAAGAATGAAATTAATCGATAATTATTTGTACCAAGTAAAAAAGTATTTACCGTTAAAAGAACGTGATGACATTATTAAAGAATTGAAGGCCAACATTTTAGAACAAGTGGATGAAAATGATGAACAATCACTTGTTGA
>JAASSV010000203.1 GCA_021767685.1 Caryophanales bacterium
CAGTGGCAAAGGTGGTACAAACTTTGCCAAGATTGAAAATTTAAGACGACAAACACCACTTTACTATCTAAATAATCATGGCTTATCAACTGTTAAGTCATTGTTAGAAGCGAGAAATGTATCCGAATTAGATGTTTATGCTAGTGGTGGTATTAGACATCCGTTAGATGTTGTGAAAGCTTTAGCAATGGGCGCAAAAGGGGTTGGAATGTCTAGTTATTTTTTAAAACTAGTGACGCAAAAAACGGTTGAGGAAGCAAAAAAAACCTTTGCGCATTTTATTCATGAAATTAAACTTATTATGACTGCGCTGAACTGTAGAAGTATTAAAGAACTAAAAGAAATAGCAATCGTTTTTGATGAGGATATTCTATCTTATATGAAACAAAGAGATATTCAGTAATGTATGATTAAGTTCAATAAAACCTCCAACAATGTGTTTGGAGGTTTTTTATATATAATCAATCATAGGTAATATCGTAGTTAGGAAATTCTTGTTCTATTAGTATCTTTAAATCTTGCGCAACAGCTGAATTAGATTGTATAACAGAAAGATAATGATCATCTACTATTAAAGATAGTTCTAAAAAATCTTGACTATGAGGGAGTTCTCCATGCGTAAAGAGTATATAGAAATTGTTCGTATTAAGATTTTTTATTTCTGCAATTAAAGCTTGATTATCGTTAAAGGTATTAATAAAGTCTGTGTCTTCTGAGAATAATTCAAGATAATAATATATTTGTTCATCTCGATATAAACATTTAAGTTTAGCATTTTCGTAAGTAGAATTAAACCTGTATGTTGTAACTTGGTTTCCATGATATTCAGACGCTAGTTCAAAATATGTACTCGCGTGTGTTGTATTCTTTTCTAAGGATGAGATGTTTAGAGAGTCATGAAGCATAAATGAAAAAATCAAAATTTGTGATTGATAAAATACCTTAGCCTGAGATATATCCCAATTTTTATAATGGTTATTAAGGCTAATGATTAAATCAGATTCATCAGTAGAATAGTCGAAGCTAGTAAAACTTTCGCAATCTGATTCAATGCACTCTTCTAAAAGTAGTTCATCATCTTGTGTCTGACAACTACTTAAAAAAAGAAGAACTGTCATAAGCACTAGTAGGTTTACTATTCTCATATATCTCACTCCACGCTTCCAATCATCCACTTTTTTATTGGGGTATTTAAACTGATTATTCTTCGTCCCTTAAGTCTTCAATTAGGGCTTTCATTTCTTCAATTTCACGCTCTTGTGCTGCGATAATCTCATCTGCTAGTTCTCTGACACGAGGATCAGAAATATTCGCTCTTTCACTGGTAAGAATGGCGATTGAATGATGGGGGATCATTGCTTCCATATAATCAACATCATCAATTGTTGTTTGATTTCGCATCAAAAGGAATGACGTTGTAAACACAACGACACTCACGGCGACAATAGCAAGATTGATTTTTTTGTCTTTAAGCATATGCAACATAAATCCAAGCATAATAATAGCCATGACACAGGTTGAAAGTATGGTCATATAAAGTCTGGTTTCACTAAAAAACACATGGTTAATCTGATAGGTGTTTAGGTACATTACAATAAACATGAAAATGGCAGAGGTTAAAATCATACCAAAAAACTTATAATAGTTCTTATTCATAACTTAATCTTCCTTTCATAGATTATTTTAAACTGGTCAAAAATACTGCATCAATATTATTTTTTTGTCCCCATCATCACCTGTATATATTCTATTATACAACATATGTTTTGTGATTAAAAGATTAAAGAGTAAGTGAAAATAGTGAAATCAAATAAAAAACGAGATTATAATGCAGTAAACTAACATTGGTATAATTCTCTATAACGAACACATGCTAAAGTTTATACATAAAAAAATCAATCCGGATTTTTAATCCTCTAAGAATAGATTCTCCGATATCTTTAAATGTTGATTATGTGAAAGAATACATTCTTAAAACTTAATTAGAAATACAGATTGAAACTATCTACCTTTTGAAATAGACATATTCCCGTAAATTTGTTCCTTTTAGTTGATGAATCAACATTTCAAAAGAGGAAAACTTAGTTTAATTAGTTTATTAGTCTGATTCTGAGATTTACATATTGAAAATTCCATTGTATAATAATGACATTAAACAGAGGAAGAGGGGTACTTTGAGATATATTAAGATTGTAGGATTATTATTGTTTTTTATATTAACAGCTTGTATGCCAAAAAGCAGGCTAACCAGAGAATGTTCTTCAGATGAGGTTATTGTAGACGGAGAATGTAAAAGTATTGAATCGTGTAGAACTTCATCACCTGAAAGTTTCTGTTCTGATTTAACACCATTAATTAGTTATCGAAATCAAGTCTCTGATTTAGAGTTATCGATTTCAGAACCTTCACAAGGAGATGGGCTAATTGTATACAACATCTTAGCAAAACCATATAGTCATGAGTTTTGTTTTGAACTAGAGTTTTTACCACAAGTGTTGTTAACCGATCATTTTTACGTAATTCGCGTGAAAGGACCTGATGGACATTCTGATTCTGTTTTAAATTTATCAACAAGTTCTGACATAAAAAATGTAAGTTATTGTTATAACAGAGTTACGACAAGTAAGAC
>JAASSV010000013.1 GCA_021767685.1 Caryophanales bacterium
ACTCACTCCTTAAATATACAGGTAACATTGCTTTAACTGGTTTAACAGCTCCAAAAATCTTATGGGTTAAAGAGAATGAACCAAAGATTTTTAACAAAATCAAAAAGATAATGTTACCTAAGGATTTTCTTGTATACAAACTTTCAAATGCTTTTGCCAGCGATGTTTCAGACTTATCAGGAACACTTTACTTTAATCCAGAAACACGGGATTATAGCCCTGAAATGTTAGATATCTTAGGCATTACACGAGATATGTTGCCGAGTGTTCATGAGAGTTATAATGTTGTCGGTAAGGTTAGTGACAAGATTAAAAAGGTATTAAATATTACTCAAGATATCCATGTTATAATTGGTGGAGGAGACCAAGCAGTTGGTGCTGTTGGTGTTGGTGTTGTCGGTAATGGTGAATGTAGCCTAAGTTTAGGGACAAGTGGTGTTATATTTGTCTCAAGTAAACAGTTCAAAGTAGACGATCAAAGTTACTTACAGTCTTATGCTCACGCTAATGGTAAATATCATATGATGGCTGTAATGCTTAATGCTGCAGGTGCGATAAAATGGTGGAACAGTAACATTTTCTCATCTGAAGACTATGATTCATATTATAACAATGTGACATCATCAAGTATTGATAATGACATCTTTTTCCTACCATATCTTACGGGTGAAAGAGCACCAATCAATGACCCATATGCTAAAGGTGTCTTTTATGGACTCGGTGTTCAACATACGAAACAAGATTTAGATAGAGCTGTCGTCGAGGGTGTCAGTTTTGCTCTTAGAGACTCATTTACACTGATTCAAAATCTTGGTGTTGACATTAAGCGAGTGCGCTTAACCGGTGGTGGTGCTAAGAGTGATGTTTGGGCACAGATGATCAGTGACATCTTTAATGTTGAAGTCGCGAAAATAACATCAGAAGAGGGACCAGCATTAGGTGCTGCAATCTTAGCAATGGTTGGATGTAAAGAGTATGATAGTGTCACTGAAGCATGCGAAAAGATTGTTAAACTTGGACGAACCTTCACACCAAACGAGAAACGTGTTGAGAGTTACCAAACAAAATATAAGAAATTTACAGAACTTTATCCAGTACTTAAGTCTCTATATAAAAAGATTTAATTGGATAAAGATGATATAAATAAGAGGTGATTCAATTGAAACAAGATGATTTACTAGTTATGAAGTCAATCACTAAAACTTTCCCCGGAGTGAAAGCGCTTGATGAAGTTAATATCAACGTTAAACGTGGAGAAATTCATTTTATTGTTGGTGAAAATGGCGCAGGGAAATCCACACTAATGAAAGTCTTAAGTGGGATATATCCGCATGGAACATATAGTGGGGATATCATCTTTGATGGTGAGATTAAGCATTTCCACAATATTAAACAATCTGTTAGTGATGGCATCGTTATTATTAATCAAGAACTTGCCTTATTTCCTAACTTAACAGTATATGAAAATATCTTTGTAGGGCATGAGATAAGTAAAGCAAAAATAATGGACTGGGATAAGACAAAAAAAGAGGCTGTAAAATACTTGAATATGGTTGGCCTTGATGTTGATATTCACCGCATGGTAGGTAGTTTAGGAGTTGGGAAACAACAATTAATTGAGATTGCAAAAGCACTCAGTCAAAATGTTAAACTCCTGATTCTAGATGAGCCGACAGCCGCGTTAAACGAAAATGATAGTGAGAACTTATTAGAGTTATTAGTCGAGCTAAAAAAACAAGGAATTACGTCAATCATGATTTCACATAAGTTAAAAGAAGTTGAAGCCATTGCGGATTCATTAACTGTCTTACGTGATGGAAAAACAATTGTTCGAATTGAACGTGAAGACATCAATGAACAAGAAATAATTCGAAATATGGTTGGTCGTGAAATTGAAGATATCTTTCCGAAAAGACCACCTTATGAAGTGGGTGATGTCGTATTAGAAACAGTACATTTAAACGCTTTTGATCACCATGTTAACCGCTATATTGTCAATGATGCTAATATCAAATTACGTAAAGGTGAAGTAGTCGGCTTAGCTGGATTAATGGGCGCAGGTAGAACTGAGTTAGCGCATTGTATCTTCGGTAATCCAGATAACTATAAACTGAGTGGACGGATTATTGTTCATGGTAAGGGTGTTGAGATGCATCATCCTAACGATGCAATAAAACAAGGCATCGCTTATGTTTCAGAAGATCGAAAACAAGATGGGTTGATTCTTAATGAGACCATTTCACAAAACATTACCATTTCCGATTTGAAAAAGATTTCAAAATCAGGCGTCATTGATTTTTTCAAACAAAATCAATATGCCGAACAATATGTAAAAGATATTGATATTAGAACCCCGTCAATTTTACAAGATGTCAAAAATCTAAGTGGGGGAAATCAACAGAAAGTGCAAGTAGCAAAATGGCTATTTGCAGATCCCAAAATCTTAATCTTAGATGAACCTACACGCGGAATTGATGTTGGTGCTAAATATGAAATATATACAATAATAAATGATTTAGTTGCACAAGGTATGAGTATTTTAATCATTTCTTCTGAGCTCCCTGAAATATTAGGAATGTGTGATCGCATCTATGTGATAGCCGAAGGATTACAAACAGCAGAATTTGATATCAAAGATGCAACACCTGAAAAAATAATGGAAAGTGCAACGGTTTAGGAGGACAACATGAATATATTAAAAACGATAAAAAAAGTTGGATGGATAATCCAAAAGTACTTTTTAACTCTGATGTCAATGATCCGAACGAATATTCGTGATTATGGAATGTTTATAGCATTATTCGTTATTTTTATCACATTTAGTTTTATGACCGATTGGATATTCTTAGGGGCCATTAACTTTACCAATCTTTTAAATCAAACCGCATATGTAAGCGTTTTGGCAGTTGGTATGACACTTGTCATTGTTACGAGACAAATTGATTTATCTGTTGGATATATTGGAGCCTTCTTAGGTGCTTACGTTGTTGTTGGTGTTGAAAACTTAGGACAACCAGTGTGGCTAGCATTACTTGGAGCCTTAGTTATCACGGTCATTGTTGGTGCAGGAAAAGGTATCTTAGTTGCTAAAATTAAAGTGCCAGCATTTGTTGTTACCTTAGCAGGTATGTTTATCTTCAAAGGGTTACTAATGTTTAGAACCAACAATAGAACCATTCCAACCACACATAGTTTCTTTAAAAACTTAGGAATTGGCTACTTGCCTACGTTTGATGTTGGTGGGTATGATCTGATTACTATAGTCATTGGGGGACTCGGGATTTTGTTACTCATATTTGGGGGTATTAATACCCGTCGTAAAAACCAAAAACTCAATATCCCAAATGAAAAATTAGAGTTATTTATAACAAAAACCGTTGTTATGACACTAATTCTCGGATACTTAATTTATACATTTGCATCATTTAGAGGAATTTCATATTTATTATTAGTGACAGTTGTCGTTGTTGTAATCTATCACTTCATGACTACTAAAACAACACTAGGCCGCCGGATTTATGCAGTTGGAGGGAATCCAGATGCCGCAGAGTTATCAGGTATTAGTGTTGAAAAAATATTAGTTATTGTATTTATCTCAATGGGTATCTTAGCATTAATCTCTGGTGTCATGTATGCTTCAAGATTACAAAACACCTCACCAAACCATGGACCATTCTGGGAATTATATGCTATCGCAGCTGCCTTTATTGGTGGAACAAGTGCTGCTGGTGGTGTTGGTAAAGTTATTAACGCAGTAATCGGTTCTGTCGTTATCATGTCACTGAAAAATGGTATGGCATTAGCCGGTGTTGATGCTAACTTAGAACCAATCATTTTAGGATCAGTATTATTACTTGCGGTTATCTTTGATATCTTTACACGTAATGTACGGCCAATTGATTATGTTGGAATTCATTATGCGAAACAGAAGTTTGGCGATGAGTTGAGAAGTGCTCAAGAAGCATTTAGACAAGCGAAAATTAATTTACGTAAAGCGAAAAAAGAAGATTTAGATGATGTCATTGAGTATGAATATGCGTTTACAAACGCACAAGGTGAACTTAATAAGATTAAAGATAAGATTCGCGTTGCCAAAGAAGAAGATTTTGTAAAAAAATAAAGGTTATTAGTACTTGAAATAGTACTCTATAATAAAACAAAAAAAGGAGAGAAAAATGAGAAAAATTATTAGTTTATTATTAGTTGCTGTATTCACCATATCTTTAGCAGCATGTGGTAGCTCAACCATTAAAATTGGTGTCGTATTACCAGATGCATCTGAAGAAAGATGGGCAAACCAAGATGGTGCTTTCTTTGAAGAAGAATTAGAAGCACTTGGTGAAGGATACGAGTATGAGATTTTATTTAGTGAGGGAGACGAAGCTAAAGAGAAATCAAATGTTGAAGCATTAATTGCTAAAGGTGCAGAAGTTATTATCTTAACTGCTGAAGGTTCTGGAGCTGGAGCTGTACAAGCAGCGCACGAAGCTGGTGTAATTTTAATCGCCCATGACCGTATGGCAAAATCTGCTGATGATCATGCTGATTATTACACTACATTCAATAGCTGGAATGTTGGTAAAGCAATGGGTAACCATTTAGTAGAAGAATCAGCAGCTGAAGGATGTACAGTAGACAACAAATGTGATTTAGCTATCTTTGCTGGACGTACTGCTGACTGGCCTAACGCGACTTACTTCTTTGGTGGAGCTATGGAAGAATTAGTACCTGTTATGGACAGATTCAACATTATCAATGTAACTGATGACTTCAGTGACCTTGATAAACCAACTGAGACTGACTTTGATAAAGATGCATTACAAGATGCAATGAACTCAGTTGACACTGACTGGAACGCAGAAACTGCTGCTACTAAAGCTGCTGCTGTTGTTGCTCAGTTAGGTGATGCAGACAAATCAGATGAGCCAGTATTCGTACTTGCTCCAAATGATGACACATCAACTGCAATCCGCCAAGAGTTTGCTAAAATGGCAAATCCTTATGGTACTTACTACACAACTGGACAAGATGCTGCTGATATTACATTAGCGTCATTAATGGGAGATCCTATTAAAGGTAAAGGAACTCAAACAATGACAGTCTTCAAAGACGTATCTAAATTAGTTGCTGATAGTGTTGCAATCGCTAAAAACGTTGTTGATGGTGAAGACGGATTAGAAGGATTAAACTCAGGTCCATCAATTGATGGTGCTGATACTGCGTATTCTCCAATTGATACTTTAACAATTGATGACAAGCAAAATACGTATGACTTAATTTTTGCTACAGGATACAAAGATAAAGATTCAGATGTATTTAGTAATATTGACTTCAGTCAATATGAATAATAATATTGAATAACCCTCTTATTTTGTTAAAGGCACCCTGCAAAGGGTGTCTTTTCAATTGGCTATAACGTGATCGAATTGCTTTATCGCAGAAGTTGACCTATAATAAATATATGAATTTAATACTAATATGATTATTGGAGTGATACTATGTATCCGTATTTGCTTCCTCAAATTTTTGGTTATATGATCCCGTTATATGACGTGTTGATTCTGATTGGGATTTTTGCGATGTTACTATATGTTGTTAGGCGATTCGAAAAACACGATGGGTATAGTTCAATACTTACAAATAAATTATTGATTTTAATTGTTATTAGTTTACTGTTTGCCTTATTTTCTTCTTATGTCATTGATGGCATCTTTCATTCGATAGAAGCAAGTGAGTTAGACTTTGGTTCCATTTCATTTTTAGGGGGACTAATTGGTGGGCTTTTATCTTTTTATGTGTTGCTAAGGATATTTGTTAAAGAGGAAAAACTGAATTATCGACGTGTCTTTGGTACCGTTCTAACAGGCGTTGTGTTAGCTCATGCATTTGGGCGTATTGGATGCTTTTTAGCTGGCTGTTGTTACGGTGTTCCGACGGAGTCATATTTAGGGGTAGTCTTTCCTCATGGCGATGCTCATGATGTTTATGGAGATGTTGCAGTTTATCCAACTCAGTTGTTTGAATCGTTTTTCTTGTTTATGTTATTTATAGCCTTAAATACAGTAGAGAAACTACGTGGTTATGAAATCGAAACATATCTACTTAGCTATGGACTATGGCGCTTTATTATTGAGTTTATTCGTGGTGATGATCGTGGTGTCTTTTTACGCATTATTACAACAGAATATAATACATATCCGACACCATCGCAGTTTATGAGTATAATCATGATTATACTTGGAAGTTATCTATTGTATAAAAATTATCATATATCTCAGAAACATAAGAGGGTTAGCTATTAGCTATTGTATTCTAGGAGGACTAATATGAAACATATAAGTAACCACTCAAAGATTTATCGATTTCTTTTTATTACACTCATATATGTCGTAGCGTGGCTATTCCTAGGTTTTTTTAGACTTGCTTCTGATGAAGTAATAGTCATGTTAAGGGCGACTATGATCCGGTTTGCTTTAGCGACCATTTTCATCTTTGGATTGTATATTAAAGGCTACTTTGTTTTTCATTCAGAAAACAAGAGTTTAAAAACGACATGGTGGTTAATCATACCCGCTCTGCTTATCTCAATTAATAATTTTCCATGGCATATTCTTTATCAGGGCGACCTAACATTAACTGTGAATGTTGGAACGATAATACTGTTTTTAATCGAATGCTTTAGTGTTGGCCTATTTGAAGAGATATTGTTTCGCTATCTTATTTTTATTGTCATTATGCAACATCTAGATATGACGAAGAAGAACATCTTTATTGCAATGGTGATTACATCAATCGTTTTTGGCCTATTTCATTTAATCAATCTTTTCTCTGGTGCTGGCCTAGGAACAACTATCCAACAAGTTGGTTATACAACTGTCCTAGGACTAATGTGGTCAATGACATTTTTTATCACAAGAAATATATGGGTACCCATTATTCTACATACAACGTATAACTTTTTTGGAATTATTGCATTTCGATATGGAACAATTGAATCGCGTTATGATCCATTCACAATTATATTGACCATTGTTTTGGCATTACTCGCAACAATCTTTTATATTATACAGTTTAAATCTTTATCAACCAATCGCGTTAATGCTATTATCGAACAAGATTAAGATAGAGGAAGGTGAGATGCCATGGTAGTGAAAAATGCAAAAGTTAAGTGGATTACTTTGAATGGTCTTTCAATTGACAAAGCCATATCTAAGACCACTCATATGGCCATTGCTGCTCATCCAGATGACATTGAGATTATGGCGTATCACGGTATTTCTGAGTGTTATAAACAATCTGACAAAGCATTTACCGGAATTGTTGTTACTGATGGAGCAGGGAGTGTAAGACACGGGAAGTATAAAGATTACACGGATAAAGAAATGATTGAACAACGTCAAAAAGAACAGAAGGAAGCAGCGTTTTTAGGAAAGTATGAAGCGCTAGGGTTACTTAATTATTCTAGTGATGGGATTAAAATGACAAGACGTGATGATGTGAGACATGACCTTATTCATGTATTAAAACAAGCAACTCCACAGATACTATACACACATAATCTAGCAGATAAGCATTCAACCCATGTTCATGTCGCAGTAAGTGTTATAGAAGCCATTAGAGAACTACCGAAAGAAAAGCGACCAAAGACAATCTATGGGTGTGAAGTTTGGCGTGATTTAGACTGGATGAATGATGAAGATAAAGTTAAATTAAATGTATCAAGATATCCTGAGTTATCGCGTCAGTTAATTAACGTCTATGATTCTCAATTGTCCGGGGGTAAGCGATTTGATCTAGCTACACAAGGAAGACGATTAGCAAATGCAACATACACTAATTCTCATACAAAAGACAATCAACAAGCAATAACCTATGCGATGGATTTAACCCCGCTGATAAAAGACGATACCTTAGATATCCAAAAATACGTATTAACATTTATCGAAAGGTTTAAAACATCTGTTATTGAAACAATAAATAGAACTAAAAAGTGATTTTTAGTTCTTTTCTTTTGAAATAATGATTATTTTACTTTACTTACCAAAATGATAGTGATATGATGTAATTGTAAACAAAAGTTTAAAATCAAACATAAGTTAGAGGTGGTTACGTGTCACTAAACAAAAATGAAGAAAAAATCCTTGAGTTATTAAAAGATGACCCGTATTTGTCCCAAAAAGAACTCGCAAATAAACTATCCTTATCAAGACCTGCGATAGCGAATGTGATTTCAGGATTAACACAAAAAGGGTATATCTTAGGAAAACCCTATGTTCTCAGGACCAAAGAATACATTACCTGTATCGGAGGAGCGAATGTTGATTATGGCTTTAAGTTAGAAGATGATATCATGATGAATACATCAAATCCTGTATCATCTAGCTCATCATATGGTGGTGTCGTTCGTAATGTTGCTGAGAACTTATCCCGTTTGAATGAAGATGTCGCGTTAATGACGTTAGTAGGAGAAGATAGTGTTGGGAATAAACTCATTGAGGATATGAAACATTTTATGGCTCTAGATTCAACAGAACAATTAAATAATGAGCATACCGGGAGTTATTACTCAGTACTTCAACCATCAGGAAGTATGGTTGTCGGCTTTGCGAATATGTCTATTTATAATCATATGACTAGAGACTGGATCTTACGCCATAAAAAACAGTTACACCAAAGTAAGTGGCTCATCGCCGATTTAAATATGAAAAAAGATGCTGTTGAAGCATTAATTGAATTTGCAAATAGTCATAATAAGCCACTTGCTATCGTCGCTGTATCAAGTCCCAAAATGAAGAACTTACCCGATGATTTAGAAGGCGTTACAGTGTTAATTAATAATCGTGATGAAAGTTTAACCTACTTTAATCAACAAGATACTGATATGGAAACACTCACGCAGTTATGGTTAGATAAAGGCATTAAAAATGTCGTCATAACAGACGGTGAAAAGGGATCGTATTTTGGTCATGAAGACGGTATTTATCATCAAGAAGCGCATACTGTCCCACAATCTGATATAAAAGATGTGACCGGCGCAGGAGATGCCTTTAGTGCCGCAACAATCTTCGGATTGGTTAACGAGAAGTCATTAGAAGACAGTGTTAAGTTTGGGTCGATTAGTGCAGCGTTAACGATACAGTCATTAGATGCTGTAAATTCAAAGTTAAGTATAAAACAGATTCAAAAGGAGTTAGATAAAGATGAAAAATAAACCATTACCTTACATTGACATACTACCAGAGATACAAGAAGCATTAGAGAACAACCTACCTATAGTTGCCTTAGAATCAACTATTATTTCTCATGGTATGCCATATCCAGATAATGTGAAAATGGCTAAAAAAGTAGAGTCAATTATCCGAGAAGAAGGTGCCATCCCAGCAACGATTGCGATAATGGATGGTAAAATCAAAGTTGGATTAAGTAGTGAAGACTTAGAAACATTAGCTAAATCAGACCATGTCGTTAAAGTGTCTAGACGAGACTTTGCATCAGTAATTGCCAAAAAAGAACTAGGTGCTACCACAGTTGCCTCAACTATGATGTGTGCAGAAAAAGCAGGGATTAAATTCTTCGTCACTGGCGGTATTGGTGGTGTTCACCGTGGGTATGAAGACACCATGGATGTGTCAGCCGACCTTGAAGAACTAGGAAAAACCAATGTCACAGTCATTTGTGCAGGAGCGAAAGCAATTCTTGATCTCCCAAGAACAATGGAGTACTTAGAGACTAAAGGTGTTCCCGTTGTAGGGTATAAAACTGAGGTATTACCTGCCTTTTATACTAGAGAGTCAGATATTAACTTACGACTAAGTGCTGACTCAGTCGATGAGATTGCCAACATGGTGTACACCAAAGAAACTTTAGAACTCAAGGGTGGCGTCTTGGTCGCTAATCCAATCCAAAAGTCAGATTCGCTTGATAAAAACTATATGAACAGAATTATTGAAAAGGCACTAAAAGCAAGCAATGAAGAAGGCATTTTAGGCAAAGATGTCACACCATTCTTACTTGATTACATCGTGAAAGCAACAGATGGAAAAAGTTTACAAGCAAATTTAGCATTAGTTTATAATAATGCTAAAGTTGGTGCACAGTTAGCTATTGCTTATTCTAAAATTATAAATAAATAAGGACACCATGCGTGTCCTTCTTTTTAGTTTGTTACACATCTTTTTGCTTGTAAAATAAGGATTTATCAAGTACAATAGTAAAGGTTTAAAAGGAGTGATTCCATATGGGATTAACAGCAGGTATCGTTGGTCTTCCGAATGTCGGAAAATCAACACTATTTAATGCGATTACACAATCAGAAGTTTTAAGCGCGAATTATCCGTTTGCAACAATCGACCCTAATGTCGGTGTTGTTGAAGTACCCGATGAACGGTTAGACGTGTTAAGTGATATGGTAAATCCAAAAAAGACAATTCCAACAATTTTTGAATTTACAGATATTGCGGGAATCGTTAAAGGCGCATCAAAGGGAGAAGGACTAGGGAACCAATTTTTGAGTCATATCCGTGAAGTTGATGCTATTGTTCAAGTTGTTCGAGCGTTTGATGACCCAAATATTACCCATGTTGATGGGAGTATTGACCCGATTCGAGATATTGAAACAATTAACTTAGAATTGATTTTTGCGGATTTAGAAGTCGTTGAAAAACGGCTACCTAAAATTGAAAAGAAAGCACAATTAAAAGTCGATGATGAGAGCGTCTTAGAATATAATATCTTAAAAGATATACAAGCTGTATTATTAGATGATAAACCCATACGTTCAATGACCTTTACTAAAGAACAACAAAAAATGATTAAACATTTTAACTTCTTAACAGCTAAGCCAATTGTTTATGTGGCTAACATTCATGAAGACGATGTCTTAGATTATGAAGATAATGAATATGTTAAACAAATAGAAACGTTTGCGAAAAATGAAAAAAGTGATGTTGTTGTGATCAGTGCTAAAATTGAAACAGAATTATCAGAACTAGATGCAGAAGAAAAAGCGATGTTTTTAGACGATTTAGGACTTGAAGAGTCAGGGTTAGATAAACTAATTAAAC
>JAASSV010000204.1 GCA_021767685.1 Caryophanales bacterium
CACCAGTCTCATTATACTAAAAAGGCAAAAAAAAACCAAGTTATAAAACTTGGTATTTTATGCGCTTTTAACCCAATCAACTAATGCGTCTTTTGGTAAGAAACCAGCACGTGATGCGACTTGTTTTCCATCCTTCATAACGTGAATTGCTGGAATTCCGCGAACACCATATTCGGCAGCTAATGATTGATTTTCATCAACGTTTACTTTAACGATCGTGATGTCTTCGTTTTCCTCCGCGATTTGTTCCAATACTGGAGCTAACATGCGACAAGGTGCACACCAATCTGCGTAGAAATCTACGAGACATGTTCCTTCTTTTGTTTTTTCTTTAAAATCATCTGCATTTGCATAAATTAATGCCATAGTTTATTCCTCCTTCTAAATTACAAACCTATTATACTTAATAATATCGGTGTTTTCAATCAATTTGCCTAATTAAATCGTTTTTTTAATTTTTTAATTCAATGACGGTTGCGCCATTGCCACCTTCGTTCCCTTTACCATCCCGATGACTCTTGATTTGGGGGTGTTTTGCGACATACTCTTTTACCATTTTGCGTAAGGTTAATGTACCGTATCCATGGATGATTGTCGCAAACGGAATATTTGATAAGACACAATCATCAACATACTTATCAAGTTTTTGTTTTGTCTCTTCATAACGTAATCCGCGTAAGTCTAGTGTTGTTGGGGTATATTTTTTTACCTTCGATTTTACGGTCACTGTTTGTTTAGGGGCTTCTTTGTGCTCGATAAACTCAAACTCATCCTCAGAAAGTGTCATTGTCAATGTTCCCATCTTCACATCCCATTTTCCGTTTTTCTGTTTGGTTAAGAGTTCCCCGGTGCGGTTAAACTTTAAGACCGTGACTAAGTCACCTTCTTGATAGGTATGTTCTTTTGTTTCAGAATGTCTAACTTCACTTTGGGAGAGTTCTTTTGTTTTGTGTTTTACATCAGCGAGTTCATGTGGTTTCACATTCGCTTCTTTTTTTAGAGCTTCTATTTCTTCTATTAGTTTGGTAGCTTCTCGTTTGGCTTGAGTAAGCACTTTATGTTTTTCAAGGCTTGCTTTTTCTTTTAATTGGTCTTTTTCTTCACGTAACTCACGTTTTAACCGTTTATTATCTTCAATCAGTTCTTTGTTGCGTGCGATTAAAGTATCGTATTCTTGGATCTTATCATCTAATACATTTCCTTGTTTTTCTAATTTATTGATTAAATCAGAGACATCGGTATTGGTGGTGATGACGTGATCTTTGGCAGCGTTAATAATTTGTTTTGGTAAGCCAAGGCGTTCACTGATGAGTAGGGCATTAGATTTACCTGGTGTTCCAAGTAATAACCGGTAGGTTGGTGATAAGGTATTCACATCAAACTCAACACTCGCATTGATAATATGATCTTTATCATAGGCATAGGCTTTAAGTTCTGGATAGTGTGTTGTCGCAATGGTGTAGACATCAAACTGGTTGATATAATCTAAAATAGCCATTGCTAAACTAGATCCTTCTTTTGGATCTGTTCCACTTCCAAGCTCATCTAATAATACAAGTGAGCCTGGTGTGCACTGTTTGATAATACGAATAATCCGTGTCATATGAGATGAAAACGTTGATAAAGACTGTTCAATACTTTGTTCATCCCCAATATCCGCAAAAATATGGTTGAAGATAATCGTCTTACTTTCCGGTTCTACAGGAATTAATAAACCAGCTTGAACCATAATGGATAAAAGTCCCATTGTTTTTAACGCAACGGTTTTCCCACCAGTATTAGGTCCTGTAATAATGATTGTATCTTCTCCTGGATTGAACGCAATTGTATTGGCGACAACCTCTTTTTGATCGATTAAGGGGTGTCTTGCTTTTTGTAGATCAATTGTTTTGTCAGTAATCTCTGGCTTGATACATAATAATTCAATACTATATTTCGCAACAGCAAATAGGTAATCTAAGGTTGTTAACACATCAAAGTTTGTTTTCAACATACCATGATAGCCCGCAACAAACGCGGTTAAATCTCGTAATAGCTTTTCGATTTCATTTTGTTCTTCTATTTTTAATAATGCGATTTGATTATTAATTTCAGCCACACTAGCGGGTTCAATATAAACTGTCTCACCACTACTGGAGATATCCACAACTGTCCCTTTAACACTATTTTTATCACTGGCTTTTACGGGGACAACAAAGCGGTTAGAGCGCATCGTAATGAGCGATTCTGTTAATTTCTTTTTATTACGATTAAGAAATTGATTGAGTTTTTCGTTTACTTTCCGTTCTTTATTCCCAATATTACGTCTAATACGAGACAACTCAGATGAGGCATCATCACGGATTTTCCCATCAATTGTAATAACTTGCATGATTTCATCTTTAATTGTTTTAACATGATTTAAATCATCTAGATAGGGTAATAACGCATCATATGGTAATTCATTTTCTTCGACTTGCTTAAAAAAACGTATCATATGTTTAGAAGCATCGACAAGTCCAACGATATCAAGAAAATCCTTTGGTGTTAATGTCGCATATATTTTCGCGTGTTGTAAAATATCTGTGACATCTCGAACACCACCAAATGGAGCTTCTTTATATCCTTC
>JAASSV010000014.1 GCA_021767685.1 Caryophanales bacterium
TACTGTAAATTATTCCCCCGATGATCTTTTGCGACTACTACACTTTCAATGTGAGCAATATGTTGATATTCTTCTTCATCTATTGATTTGACATCTCGAGCAAGATTATCTGGGTCTGATTTTGGGTATCTGACCAATAAAAATGCCACCATCCGATTCTTTGAAGTAGCCTTAAGTACGAACCCATCGTCTTCTATATGGCGTTTAACAAAGGTTTCGTCGTCACTAACAAAGATATTCGGATTACTGATTTCAACATCTACTGATGCCATCAAACTATTGATTTCAGGTAAGTCATCATCACTACATTTACTAAATTTGTACATATTACTACCTCCATTTATATCTATTATAGCATAGCTGCGTAATATAAAATAATGTTATGGGTATTGTCGCTATCATAAGACACGCTCTAAATATTAAAAAAAACACCTCAATACTAGAAGTATAGTATCGAAGTGTTATTTTTAATTTAGAGTTAGGTATTTCTTTAACTTATTGAAGTTAATGTGACTCTATTTCTTTAAATGTTATTGTTCCTGGAAACAAACTAATGATATATTGATAGATAACGAATGGCACAAATAACGTCATTGTTAATAGTGGATTCAATATTTCGACAAGTAGATTTGATGATTTATTCCGTTTAAACTGTATACGATGATAGAAATCATCCAGTGCGATCCCCATACCATTAGTCATTGTAATCATTTGACATGCCGCAAAGATAAGTTTCGCTTTTTTAAACCCATACTCTTTTATAATACGATCAATTGCGTCATCATCAGGTTGCTCTTCAGAATCAGCAAAGTGTGTTGCGAATGCAACGGCAACTGCTTCTTCTTCTGGAACTTCTGTATCGTTTCCTGCTAATAGCTCTTGGATTTGCTTGTTTGACATTCCACTCTTTAATGCGATTTTAGTGTGGACATAAGAACACATATTACATCCATTCACCGAAGTAACTGCCAGCATAATTCGTTCCTTTAACGGTTTTGTCATTAGTCTAAGTTTTTTAGAACGTTTTAGAAGGACAAATGCCTTAGCAGCGGAATAAATGTTCTTTAACTGTTCTTTAATAGTAAAGACTCTAGATTGTTTCATGGTGCTCACCTCAATAGTACCCTAACATAATCATGACAATTTTAGTTCTAAAACGGAACTATTTTTAAATAAAAGCCTTTTCATGACAATCCATTATAAATAAGAGTGGTTTCCTATTATACAGGTGTTTGGGAGTTGACATATCTCTTTAGAAGGTATATACTATTAGTAATCAAATCAAAACTATAGATGTTTCTATGGTCTTGCATTTGACAAAGCCAAAACAGAAGCGATTCTGTGACGGAAAGCTATAGGGTCTCATGTAGACAGCCAGTTACCTAATGATAAGACGTAGGAGTGATATTATGAAGAAATTCATAATCAGTCTAGTTTTGGTTTTTTTAGTACTTACAAGTACAACTGTTGTATATGCTAATATATCAGAAAATGATGATGTATATTTAGATTCACCATCTGATTTTTATCTTGCAAATGAAACATTACAAACTGAACAAGGAAAAACCATAATCCCATTATCACAAGTAAGAGGAGTTAATGATGTTCATTATGTTGAATATCAATATGAAGTAATCGTCAAAGATGGCTTTGATCTCTATGCAACCATAGAAGAGTTAGCTTTCTCTCAACATAATCTAGATTCTGATACATTAAATGATTTATTTAATTTTGATATCTCTTATGAAACACTATCAAATGGGTCATATCAAGACTCAATTCTATCTCAATCAGAAGATGTAAATACTGTCATGGTAACCGTGACCATATCAATGAATGAACCAAGTACTGAAGAATTGTTCTATCAAGTAGTTGGCGGTTCATTATCATTTGAAGTTTATTTCTTCGTTAACTAAACGACCACCCTAAAACCCTTAGTTTATATAAGTTCAACAAAAAGAAGCCATTAGTTTACCCAACTAATCGGCTTCTTTTTGTTTTATATACTTTTTGATTTGTTTATATAATAGATAAAATACCGTCCCATTCAATACTAATAATAACAAAAATATAGGATCCCTTAGCCAATAGACAAAACGACCAATATAGGGTATTTTGAACATGTAAGCACCTTCAACATCATCAAAGGTAATATCTACAGGGTTACCCGCTGCATCAGTCCATTCATCATAACTATCAGAAGATGTATTTAAGCCTTGTGTCTTGTAAATTGTTTCCCCTGAATTATTTGTTGTTATTTCTTCAAGGTAATGTGTCACATAGCGTTCTTCACCAACTTCGGGTATATACGTTTCAAAAGTTATGATATCTCCTTCTTCTAGGTCAGACTGATTAGCATCCTTAATTACAATCATGTCGTATACATTAATCTTAGGCTCCATACTATTAGAGATAACAACTAAAAAGCGGACACCAAAAATATCAGTTGTTTGTTTTGGAATCAGAAGTGACACACTGATATATGCTATCAAAAAGATGTAAACTAAATAAAGCAATGCTTTTTTTAACCACGTAAGCGTCATTGTTCTTGCTCCTCTTTATGTTCATAAGTAATAAAATAAGCTGTCGCAATAATAAATAAATGTATCATTATTAATAAAATGTATCCTCTTATAAAAGTAGCGGAAAAATAGAGTGTTCCGATAAAGTTTGCGGAATGATCATATCGTCCAATAATATCACTAGCTAATGTTCCAAATGCAACAGTCCCATCGTAGGTATAAGTAACCTGATTTGTTGTTTCATTAACTGCATTTACTTGCATAACCCAATACTCGTTAACACCATAGTCACCATAACTGATAATTTGATCTCCTGGTGATAGCTCTTCAATATCAACTTCGCGTATTACCACTATATCTGTACTAAGTACGTCGTTTATAGATTGATCAGGAGCCACAGCACTGACGTATGTTCTATTCAAAATTGTAAAGTTATACTCTCGATCAAAATAAATTAAGGTAACATATATTGCATGCACGATAACAAGGACAAGTGCAAAAATAAGCAAAATATTTTTAATATCTTGCTTTTTTAGTGTTTTTAATTTTTTGAATATTGTTCGTATCCATTGTTTAGGGGATTGTGCCATCCTAAACGCCTCCTTGAGCAATTAATCTTTCTTAATCAAATAGACAATTGCTACGATAATACCTGTGTTAGCAACAAGGGCTATAATCCCAAACGGGCTTTTTAAGAACTCTGTAATCATACCAATATAAGGAATATGAAACCAATAGGTTCCTAAGACATCTTCTTCAGACAGTTGCCATGTATCTGGAAGTACCGTTTCTGAATCATCAAAATGACGATTTGTTCTTATGGTCGTATTGTCATTTGTTGTCTCTATCGAATATATATAATGGGTAACAATCTCATCTGTACCATCATAATTAATATCCGCATGAAAAGTAATGATGTCACCCTCCTCAGCTTCTTCAAGATCAAACTGACGAGTAACTACCATATCATTTACATTAATTACTGGTTCCATACTTTCTGTCACAACAACATAAGGTTTAAATCCAAATACTTTTATAGTCATTCTAGGTGCCACTAACTGAAGTACAATATATACTAATAAGATCCCTATAATTAAAACTGAAAGTATCGTCGTTAGATTTTCTTTAATTTTACTCATCATGACCCTCCTACGTATTCTTATGCCTATCATTATAGCATAATGTAATAAAATAGACACGAAGTATCTTCGTGTCTAATATTCATCATTGTATTATAACTTCGGTCCAGCGTCCATTCCATCCAGGCGTTACAGTTGGCTCATAGCCTACATTATCTTTTTTGGCTTCGTAATAAGATCCATTATACTCAACAATTTCACCAACTAAGTAGGTTGTATTCGCATCCCATGTAGGATACGATGCCCAATCACCAATAGTAATAATTTCTGAGGTAGATGTATTATTTCCGCTTATACCGCTTGCCCAGTATGCATACGTATTATCAGTGACGCTCGAAAGCGAAAACACCATAAGAAACGTAAGGGCAAAATATAGTAGGCTTTTCTTAATCTTCATAACGTCACCTCTTTCTGTATAAGTATTTAAATACTAAGGTTTTGCTTTATTGAGGCGTTACAGTAAACGTAAATGTAAATGTAACATCTTCAGTTGCAACAGAATCATACTCTGTTTGATTTGCAGGTTCATTCATTGTAATTGTTAATGTTACAGTTTGTGCTGCTCCATCAGTAGTAAGTGTGTATCCTGTTAATCCTGCTACATTAAATAAGCTTGAAACATCTGCACTCGATGTATTCAATACAGAGTCTACAGATACGGCTAAATCTCCTGTAAGTCCTGAAGCATCTTGTCCAGTACTATCCCAATCAACATCAAATTGAATATCGATTGTTTCAACTTCACCAGTTCCAGCTTTACCAGCAGGTACTAAGTTACCTGTTCCAATAGTTGCTGCACTTAAGTTAACCGTTGTAGTTACAGTTTCTCCACTACCCACTGTAATTGTTCCTTCTCCACTTGTGTTATTTCCACTTACACCACTTGCCCAATAAGCAAAGGTTCCTGTTGTTACAACTAATGCTAACATTACTAATAATACAATTCCTAACTTTTTTGACATCATTTTATTTTCTCCTTTTTGATTTTCAATTTTTTTATTTTTTATTTATGCAATGAATTTTTAATTATTGTCTAAATCTGTCTTTTGTTCTAACTCAAATACTAACTCAAAACTAATATTCTGACCTACAATTGCCTCATATGCTTGTTGTGAGTCTTCAACATTTACAAGACTCAAATCCAACCCTTTTAGTTCTGCTTCCTCTTGATCGATAGGCTCTAGTAATTTGACGGAAACGATGACTCTAACCAAATCATTTTCAATATCAACGACAGCACTACTTCCCTGTTCGAGAATATCAATAATAACTAGATGCTGATAATCTTCAGAATCATTAATTAATACATTGTTTGTATAAATATTGAGATTTACTGTTTGTAAGAGTTCCTCCGAAACACCTATATCATATATGAACTCAGCTGTATCAATTTGATTGCTTGTTATGACACGTCCTTCAGGTACAAGTGTTACTGTCTCATCCACAGATTGGATAGTTTCTAATGTAATTGTGATCGGTTCTCCAACGGTTACTAACTCAACGGTCCGAGATTTCGTCACATCATTCCAATATGCAAATGCAGAACTTGAAGTAAATATGAGTCCGACAATTAAGAATCCAATTGAGGACAATTGAATCATTCTTTTTGTCATCTTTTACCACATCCAATCTGGTAATCTATGATAACAAATAAAAAAGCCAGTCACCATAAATTTCGATATGGTAACTGGCTGCCATTTTACAGGCCCTATAGTTTTGCGCACCTCATATTTCTAAAAGGGTTGCCTTTTTCATTCATTTTTATTGTTCGTGTTCGATTATATATTAAAAAATACCCCTTGTCAATAGATTTGTTTAAAAATAGTCATTTTTTTCAATATCTCAGTTTTTACCGTTTATTGCACTCAAATCAGTAAAATTTATCAAGTTAGACGGCTCAAACGAAATATAAGGTACACCATATACCTTGAGTAATTACTAAGTGGTCAATAATTTCAAGTTTGTGGGAATTTGCTTAAAATAGGGACATCCCACATGCGTTTTAACGGCTCAAAGCAAAATAATTTTCTAGAAATTAATGACTATTCTTATCATTTTTTAATACCACATTATCATCAACTAATAGACTTCAAAAGTCTAAAAAAACTTATAAAAAACAATAAAATAAACCAAAAATATTTTTTAAATTTCTCAATAAACCCTGTTTTTCATTTAGAAATAGTTAGATCATATCAGTTATAGCGCTCCTATATCTTAATGGAATTGATTGTCTACAAAAACAATCTTCAACATCTCTTTTGATTTATCTGCATAAAAAAACAAGCCAAATAGGCTTGCTTATAATCATATGGTGACCCGTACGGGATTCGAACCCATGAATGCATGCGTGAAAGGCATGTGAGTTAAACCGCTTCTCCAACGGGCCAGATAACAACGCTTAATCATTATAACAACGTCATTATAAAATGTCAATAGAGTCTATAAAGAAAAATAAAAAAACGGACGAAACGTCCGTTTTTATTTTTAAACTGGCGGAGTAGGAGAGATTTGAACTCTCGCGCCGCGTAAACGACCTATACCCTTAGCAGGGGCACCTCTTTAGCCACTTGAGTACTACTCCAAATGTCAGCCCTTATATAATATAATATTTTGGGCTAACTGTCAACAGCAATAAACTGTTTTTTTAATTTGTATAAGGCGCATTCTCCTTAAGCATTGTTAGTTGTAAACGATGACGTTTTAAGTCTACTTCTTTAACCCATACTGTCACCACTTCACCAACACTAACAACATCTAGAGGATGCTTAACATATTCTTTAGATATTTGTGAAATATGAACCAATCCATCGTCTTTCACACCACAGTCAACAAAGGCACCGAAATCCACAACATTACGTACTGTACCCTTTAACTCCATACCTGGTTTTAAGTCTGAAAGGTTTAAGACATCGCTACGTAGAATTGGTGCAGGTGCATCATCACGTGGGTCACGTAATGGTGCAACAAAGGCATCCATAATATCTTCTACTGTGTTTAACCCAGCGTCAACTTTTTTGGCGATCTCTTTTTTATTCATCGTATGGAACTTCAGTTTTAAGATAGGATTACCTAAATCATCAGTATCTAATGAGAGTTGATCCATCAAACGTTCTGCGAGTTCATAACTTTCTGGGTGAATTCCTGTTTTATCAAAGAGATTATCTCCCTCTAAAATACGTAAGAATCCAGCTGCCTGTTCAAAACTCTTTTCTCCGAGTCTTGGAACATTCTTGATTTCATCACGGCTTTTAAACTCACCGTTTTCTTCACGGTATTTAACAATATTCTCTGCCGTTGTCTTATTAAGACCAGCGACATGTTGTAATAATTGTGCTGAAGCAGTGTTAACGTTAACACCAACTTGGTTTACCACAGTTTCAACAACAAAGTCTAGTGAATCTGTTAATTGTTTTTGAGCAACATCATGTTGATACTGTCCAACACCAATGCTTTTCGGATCAATCTTAACTAGTTCACTTAGTGGGTCTTGTAAGCGTCGTGCAATACTTACAGCACTACGTTCTTCTACTTGTAACTCAGGGAATTCATCTTTTGCTAACTCACTGGCACTATAAACACTTGCGCCTGCTTCATTAACAATGACATAATATATTTTTCTTCCGAGTTCTTTTTCAACATATTTGATAACGTTAATAATGAATTGCTCGGTTTCTCTAGAAGCAGTTCCATTACCAATCGCAATGATATCAATATCGTATTTCTTAATAAAGTTAGTTACTTTTAATCCTGCTTTATTACGACGCTCTTGACTAACTTTTTCACCTGGGAATTTTTGATGTGGATAAATAACATCTAAATCTACCATTTTCCCCATCCGGTTAACTACCGCTAACTTACATCCTGTACGGTAAGCTGGATCGACACCTAAAACCATTTTGTCTTTCATTGGCGGTTGTAATAATAAACTCCGTAAGTTTTCACTGAAAATGTGAATGGCATTTTGATCAGCTTTTTCTGTAATATCACTACGTAATTCGCGCTCTATTGATGGTTGAATCAAGCGTTTATAGGCATCTTGAATCGCTTCTTTAATATACGGTGTCGCAATTGATTTAGGGTTTTCGATTACTTTACGCTCTAAATATGTAAAGATACGATCAGTATCCATTGTCACTTTTACAGTGATTATTTTTTCTTTTTCTGCACGATTAATCGCTAAAACACGATATAACTTAATATTAGTTAAAGGCTCTTTGAAGTCATAATAGATTTCGTATGTCTCAGCTTCATCTTTCGCACCTTTTTTCTTTGATGTTTCTAATAACCCATCTTGATAGGTAACATTACGAATCCATTTTCTATATGTACTATTATCACTGATTTCTTCAGCAATAATATATTTTGCACCTTCAATAGCGTCTTCTACCGTTTCAACATCGTCGTTAAGATATTGTTTCGCTTCTTCTTCAACGTCACCCTCTGTTGGGAAACTTTTAAGATACTCTGCCAACGGTTCAAGACCTTGTTTTTTCGCCACTGTTGCTTTTGTTTTCTTTTTCTCTTTAAATGGACGATATAGATCTTCTACATCAACCAATTTTTCGGCTTGTAAAATGTCTTTTTTAAGCTCATCCGTCAACATACCTTTTTCATCAATTAAACGTATGACATCTTCTTTACGTTGTAATAAGTTTTGCTTATATTCATAAGCCTTATGAATTTCTCTAATTTGTTCTTCATCTAGCGCTCCAGTTTGTTCTTTACGATAACGGGCGATAAACGGAACCGTATTTCCATCATCCAATAACTCTAATACGGTTTTAACCTGCTTCCGCGTGACGTCCAGTTGCTTCGTAATTTGCGCTAATACGTGTTTATCTAATTCCATCGTTCAAACTCCTCTCTAACTATTAAAAAAGCCTTAGCAAGGCAATTTTAATTTAAATCCCACTTGCACACTGTCTATTTATTATCTAAGTTAATCTCGGCCATAACAGTTTGGACACTCTGGGCCCCTGTTTGTATCGGATATTGAACAACTCCGTTTACTACATGCAATATTCCTGGTGTTCCCGTTAATCCCGGATAATTGTTAGTTCCACTTAGATTGTCAGCATCAGCAAAGTACATTTTCATATTTGCTGCATTACTGTCGGCAAATGTCATGACATCATTCTTAATTAGTTTACATGCTTCACATCGTTCAGAATAGTAATAGACTAAGTATTCATTTTCAGGTTGTTGGGTGAACTCTTGAAATGAATCCACATGATCAAATGAATCATAATCTAACTCTTGTGAAAATGTATCATAGAGCACTAATGATAATACCAATACGGCGAGAATCCCACCGAATGTAATACCTAACTTTAATAAGAAATTATCTTTTTTTCTAACACTTTTATAACTTGCCATGTTATCACTCCTAGCTCTTAATATTGTAACGAATAATAACTTAATATGCAAGTCATAAATACTACAGTTATCATAAAGAAGCCTTAATAGCTAAAAATATAAAAAACTCTCCATGGCACACATACGTGCGATGGAGAGTTTGATTGTTATTGTTTAATACAAATAGCAACAGCATAATGCCTTGAGTGTGAGATGCTTAAGGTTAATTGATCGTCAGGATGATATTTACTCTTAATGTACGGGGCACCGTATTGATCATTAAGAACACTAACATCACGAAAATTCACATCTTCTTCAAAATGTGTATAAACTTTCGTATATGCCTCTTTTGCGGCAAAGCGTCCTGCTAAAAAGGATAGTTTACGATCTGTATGTGTAATCTGGCTATAGATATCCAGTTCTTCTTCGCTTAATATTCGATGTACAAACCGTTCACTAAGGCGTTCCTTAATCTCTTCAATCTCAACAAGATCAATGCCTACCTCATTCATAATCAATTTCCTCCATAATCTCTTCTGCTAATTCATTAATATTACGGAACCGATGATTTAACGCTGATTTACTGACTGTTTTACCAAGAATATCTTCACTATACTGAGATAATTCTTTTAATGATGATTCAGGATAGGCTTTACGTAGTTTTATTGCCTCTTGAACACTTTTGTTCAAGGTTGTTATATCAAGCGTATTCTCTAAGATACTAATACTCTTTAACTGTCTATTCGCAGCCTCTAATGTTTTATTTTGATTCGCAATATCCATGTTCATGACACGTGTGATTGAATTGACAAAATCTCGTTTTATCCGTTCATCTTCATAAGTGAATAAGGCATTCGTCGCTCCCGTTAAACGCAGAAAATCAGAAATACGTTCTGATTCTTTAATGTAGGCAATGTAGCCATTCTTACGTGAAATATACTTCGCGTTTAACTCAAAGAAGTTTAATAATTCCATAATTCCTTTGGCGTGTGCTTCGTAATTTGTATGGATTTCTAAATGATAACTAGATGATCTGGGTGAGTTGATTGAGCCTGAGGCAAGAAATGCACCTCTTAAGTAGGCTTTCTTACAACACTCTTTAACCAAGAGCGGATCTTTTAACATATTATCATAATCATCCATTAATCCACATTCATGAACAATAGAATTCGCCTTATGAGATATTTTTATGATATAAATATCATTCTTTTGTAGTTTCATTTGCTTTTTTGATAACAATTCAACTTCTGTTTTATATAGTCGCTTAACACGCTCTACAACATGTCTTGCAACGCCAATATTGGTTGTATGAAAATCAATTCTAACACCTTTGCTTGAAATCGTTACTTCGCCATTGACACGTAGTAATGCAGCTAATTCAGCTAACTCACAACAGGTGTTTGCTTTTACTGTTAATAATTCACTTTTTACATTCGTTGCAAAACTCATACTATCACACTCGATCTTTGATAACTCATTATAACACGGCTAGTATTTGATGTCTACGATATCAAAACTCAGTTTGTCACATCTAAATAGACTTTACCATCTTGTAACTCAATGATTCGATCAGCCTTTTCTGCCACTTTACGATCATGCGTAATCACAATGAATGTTGTTTTGTATTTTTTATTGATATCACGTAGTAACTTATAGACTTTTTCAGTTGTATCACTATCTAAATTACCTGTTGGTTCATCCGCAAGAATGATATCTGGTTTATTGATTAGCGCCCGGGCAATAGCCGTTCGTTGCTGTTGTCCGCCACTCATATTGTTTGCTAAGTTATGCTTTACTTTTTCAAGACCGACCAAATCCATCAACTCATTCGCACGGTCTTCAATCTCTTTAGTAATGGGTTCACCACTAATCCGTACAGGCATTAAGACATTTTCAAACGCAGTAAATTCAGGAAGCAAATAATGAAACTGAAAGACAAACCCCATCGTTTGATTGCGAAGTTCCGCTAAATGA
>JAASSV010000205.1 GCA_021767685.1 Caryophanales bacterium
TATTTTGAAGAAGATCCAGTCCATAGGAAATATCACCATCATTTAATTACATTTGGGTTAACGTATGCATTCACAGAGAATTATGTCCTACCGTTAAGTCACGATGAAGTGGTACATGGAAAAAAATCTTTAGTCGACAAAATGCCTGGTGATTACTGGCAAAAATTTGCCAATTATCGTGCATTAATGGGACTATTTTATACTCATCCTGGAAAAACACTACTCTTCATGGGTGGTGAGTTTGCCCAAATGCATGAATGGAAAGACTATACTGAACTTGATTGGCATTTATTACAGTATCCACTCCATCATGGGGCACAACGATTTAACCGTGATATGAATGAAGTTGTCAAACACCATAAAGCTTTATATGAGTGTGATCATGAGAGTGAAGGATTCCAGTGGGTTGATGCGAATAATGTCGATTACTCTATCTTTACCTTTATTCGTTATGCGAAAGACCGTAATGACTTTGTTGTAGTTATTTTAAACTTAACCCCAGTGGTGCACCATCATTATAAATTTGGTGTCCCAAAGGCAGGAACCTATACTGAGATAATGAATAGTGATAAAGATATTTATGGTGGAAGCAACTTATACAATGGAGATACCCTCAACACAAGACCTGAACAAATGCATGGCTTTGATCATGCATTAGAAGTGTTATTAAGTCCATTATCTGTAACGATAATAAAATATAACCAGTAGGTGATACGATGACAAAAGATGTGCTCGCAATGGTCCTTGTTGGCGGGCGTGGTACCCGTCTCAAACAGATCACAAAAGATACCGCGAAACCCGCGGTAACGTTTGGTGGGAAATACAAGCTAATTGATTTTGTCTTAAGTAACTTAACCAACAGTTCAATCGATACCTGCGGTATCATTACGCAATATGAACCTCATGAACTCATGCGGTATATTTCGTTTGGAAGTACGTGGGATTTAGATATCAATGATGGGGGTATTACCTTTTTAACACCGTATACGTCAAGTGATGGAGACAAGTGGCAAAAGGGAACCGCTCATGCCATCCAACAACATTTTTACTATATCCAACAATATGATCCTAACCATGTCATCATTTTAGGTGGCGATCATATTTACAAAATGGATTATCGCGACATCATTAACGCCCATAAAGCGAATGATGCGGATCTAACGATTGCGACCTTTAGTGTCGATGGCGATGCGTCTCGTTTTGGTATTATTGAAACCGATGACAACCAACGCGTTAAGAGCTTTGAAGAAAAACCAGACTCTCCCAAATCACATCAAGCATCAATGGGAATCTATGTGTTTAAAACAGATGTTTTAAAAGAATTATTATTTATGGAAAGAGAAACTCAGTTTGATTTTGGACACGACATTATTCCGTTAGCTCTAGCCGAAAATAAAGCTGTCTATGCGTATCCTTTTAAAGGGTATTTTCGAGATGTCGGAACGGTGAAAAGTTTATATGATGCGAATATGGATTTAATTGATAATCCGCAATATCTTAAGTTACATGAATACTTAGACTTTCCCGTCTATACCAAAAGTTCGAATATGCCTCCCCATCATATCGGGGAACAATCGCAAATAAATAACTCGTTGATTGCTGACGGGTGCTTACTTTATGGAGATGTGTTTCACAGTATCTTAAGTAGTGGTGTATACATGGGGATTGATAGTATTGTCAAAGACTCGATTATATATGAAAATGTCCGGATTGGTGATGGCTGTTATATTAACAATGCCATTGTCTTGAAGGGTAGTGTCTTATTACCGAAAACCAAACTAGATTTTGATGAAACTACCGTTGTCGATAATGAATTCTTATGGAAGTTAGGTGAGAATAATGGCTGAACTTCTTGCGATCGTTGATGCAACCTATAAAGGTAATTTTGAAAGTCTTGCATTACATAGAATGCCTGGGGCATTACCGTTTTTTGGTAAGTTCCGGCTCATTGATTTTACGTTGTCTAACATACGTAATTCAAAAATCACAAACGTGGCCATTTTTCCTTATGGAAATTATCGTTCCTTACAAGATCACGTTGGTAGTGGTAAACGATGGGATTTAGACCGTCGTCGTGATGGATTATTTATTTTACCACCGAAGAATGCTTACATCATGCCGGGTAAAATGATTACCTTTCAGCGGATGGCAGAGCACATTGAGTTTTTCTTACGTTCAAGTCAAGAGTATGCGATTATTATGCCATCAAGTATTGTCTGGAGTATTGACTTTAATGATGTCTTAGACGCGCATATTGAGGCTAAAAAAGACATTACTGAAGTCATGCATCAAAACAATCGACTACGGACATATGTGTTATCAAAGAAATTATTAATTGATCTCATTGAAACAGCGGACTCATTACAGTATCGAACACTATTAGATGTTGTTGCTCAAAGTCCAAGTTTAACAGTTAATATTTACCAACATGTTGATTATACGCAGTTAATTGAATCGATAGATGATTTCTTAACTACAAATTTAGATATGCTCAATTTTGATACCGGTCGAAAAATCTTTAAAGAAAATGCGCAGATTTTCTCTAAAGAAAAAACCGCCCCCCCTGCGAAATATCTTAATAATTCACAAATAGAAA
>JAASSV010000206.1 GCA_021767685.1 Caryophanales bacterium
AGTAAAAAGAAAGTCGATAATTTATTTAACATGTTCGCATCACTTAACACCATATTATCCATCGCATAAAAGTATAAAATCATTCCGAGTGTCCCAAAAGTACTGCGTAAGATAAGCGGTAAAATGCTCGACTGATTACGAATCAGTTTACTGCGATGAGTTACGATTAATGTGAGCGATAAAAAGACAGTAATTATATTTCTAAAGAATACCTTTTGTATGGTTGGTAAATCACCAGACAATTTGACAAAGATACTCATTACCGCAAATCCAAATGCGGAGATAAGTAAAAAGATAATTCCTTTTGATTTATTTGATAAATGCGCCATAATATCACCAAAAAAGATTATAACAAATATTGATAAAAAGTCACTAAAAATACCCTTTTTGTTGACTTTTTTTATTTTTTTAATTTTTCATATTTTCTAAACTCGAAAACGCCGTATTTTCAGTTGTGTGAAAGCGCTCACTAAGTTATAATTAACATGGTTTAATTTGCAAACAAAACAAAAGGAGGCAACGATGAATTTACATAACATACTGAAGAAACACGAATTTAAGAAGGATAAACTGATTGAAATTTTAATTGATGTGCAACATGAAAAACCGTATAACAATATTACGGAAAAAGAAGTAGAAAGTATAGCTAAGGCACTTGAGTTGCCTGTGAGTCATGTGTGTGGTGTGATGTCATTTTACACACTGTTAAGTTTAGAAAAACGAGGAAAATATATTATCCAAGTATGTAAAGATGTGCCATGCTTTATAAACGATGAATTTAACATTTTAAAAACGTTAGAACAAACGTTAAATATTCAGTGTGGTGAAACGACCGATGATCATTTCTTTACCTTAGAAGAATCTGCGTGTTTAGGGCATTGTGATGAAGCTCCTGTAATGCGGATTAATGATACGATGTATACCAATTTAACGAAGACAAAGGTCTTTCGTATTTTAGAACAGTATAAAGAGGGAACATTATGTTAGAAACAAAGTTATTGACAGAACGGTTTAATCACTATGATGGATTAAATATCAACCACTATATCGACTTAGATGGGTTTAATGCCTTAAAAAAAGCATTAACGATGTCACCAGGAGATATTGTTCATGAAATTGAATTATCGAAATTAACCGGTCGTGGTGGTGCAGGATTTCCGACCTATATTAAAATGAAATCTATGCTTGAAACAGAGGGTAAAAAGATTCTTGTCTGTAATGCAGATGAAGGTGAACCAGGGCATTTTAAAGACCGGTATTTACTAGAAAAAGATCCCTACCTTGTTCTTGAGGGAATGTTGATAAGTGCTTACGCTATTGGTGCGAAACAGGGATATATTTATATCCGTGGAGAATATGATAATGCGATTAAACAGTTTTCTAAAGTCATCGCGATTGCGGAAAACAAAGGATACTTAGGAAAGCGTATATTGAATACAGATTTTGAATTTACGCTTGAACTAAGACGTGGCGCAGGAGCGTATGTGTGTGGTGAGGAGTTCGCCTTGATGGAAAGTATCGAGGGAAAACCGGGACGTACCCGTGTGAAACCGCCTTATCCCACGGAAAAAGGTGTTTTTAATCACCCTACGTTAATCAACAATGTTGAAACGTTTTGTAATTTACCGAGTATTATTGAACGCGGTGGAGAGGGGTATGCCCAAATAGGAAGTGAATATGCCACCGGAACAAAACTGATTTGTTTATCAGGTCATGTGAAAGAAAAAGGTCTTTATGAAGTAGCATATGGTACACCGATTATTGATGTTATTAATACATTAGGTGGCGGAACGATAAATGATATTCCAATTCAAATGGTTCAAATTGGTGGCGCTTGTGGACCCATCATTCCACCTGAGTTACTCTCAATGAGTATTGATAATGAAGCATTTGAAATTTTTGATGCTAAAATGGGTGCTGGTGCAATTATCGTCATGGATGAAAATGATGATATGTTCGAGTTGATTTTGCGCAATATGGAGTTCTTTTTGCATGAATCGTGTGGCAAGTGTGCCCCGTGTCGCGAAGGTCATATTCAGCTCGTTCATTTACTTAAAAAGTTTGTGAATTTTACCGCAACGGATAAAGATTTTCAATCATTAAGATCACTCGCAGAAGTGATACATACAACAACCTTATGTGGTCTTGGCCAAACATCACCAACCTCAATCATTTCAACACTAAAATACTTTGAACGGATGTATCATAAACGTATCCAGCAAAGTAACAAGGAGGCTAAGCATGATCGAGTTACAGATTAATAATCAAACAATAGAAGTGCCTGACAACACCTCAATTCTTGAGGCGGCAAAAGCACATAATATTAGTATACCAACATTATGTCATTACCCTGACTTAGCGATTAACTCAGATTGTCGGATCTGTGTTGTTGAAATAGACGGAGAACGGATGTTAAAAACATCGTGTTCGACTCCTGTAAGAAACAATATGAAAGTCTATACGAACTCGCCTCGCGTGTTACAAGCGAGAAAAACAATCACCGAGTTAATCTTATCATCTCATGATGTTAACTGTACAGCATGTACCCGTAACATGCGGTGTGAGTTACAAAGTTTAGCCAAAACACTAGGTATCG
>JAASSV010000207.1 GCA_021767685.1 Caryophanales bacterium
CATTTAGAGGTTGATAATCAATCACATGAACATGTTAAGATTACAGATAATATTGATGAGTTGTTGAACAAGGAAACCTGTGACTTAGTCTTATTAGCAACGGATTCCTTTACAAAATCAGCATTTCCCAAAATGAAACAAATTTTAGAAGCAGGAATTAACTGTATTTCTACTGCCGAAGAGATGGCATATCCACAAGCTCAAGAACCTGAATTAGCGAAACAACTAGATCAGATTGCTAAAGCAAATAACGTTACGGTATTAGGTACAGGGATTAATCCTGGTTTTATTATGGATTTACTTGTCGTTGCATTAAGTGGTACAATGAAACGTGTAGATCACATCGAAGCTGAACGTGTTAACAGTTTAAGTCCATTTGGACCTGCGGTTATGGAAGAACAAGGTGTTGGTATCACACTTGATGAATTCAATAAAGGGGTATCAGATGGAACGCTTGCTGGCCATGTTGGGTTTGCCGAAAGTATTCAAATGATTGCTGATGCACTTGGCATTAAACTCGATAGTTTCAAACAACAAATGAAACCAATCGTTACATCAGTTGATCGTAAGAGTAAGTACGGTGAAGCGAAAAAAGGAAATGTAGCTGGTGTGAATATGACTGGACAAGGATTAGTTAACGGAAGTACGATGATTGATATGAAACATCCGCAACAAATAGAACCCGAATTAGAAGGCACACATACCGGTGATTATATAAGATTAAAAGGTGTACCGAATATCAATATGGCGATTACACCAGAGATCGATGGAGGAATTGGCACCATTGCAATGTGCGTCAATATGATTCCACATGTTATTAACGCAAGACCGGGATTAAAAACAATGATAGATTTACCTGTACCAAGAGCAATTTTAGGAGACATGCGAGACTTACTTGAAGATTAAAAATAAGTAAGGAGTGGTTTACTTGAAAAAGAAACCAAAAGGAAAACGTAGTCAAAAAGGATGGTATTTATTATTTAGTCTCTTATTTTATTCTGCTGCATTTTATTATATCAATATAACTGTCTATCATGGCACTGATTATATTGAAACAGCCTTGTTTGCTTTTGCAGCATTATTTGTGGTGTTTGTCTTATTGCTTTTTAATGTGCATAAGATTGTCTTTAACTTCTTTTACATTCCGCTGAAGCGATTATTTCACGCGGCCAAAAAAGAAGCTAAAACACAAAAAGGGAAACGACAAGGTAATGCATTCAAGCGTTACCGTAGTATCTTTGCCATTATATTATACTTTTTAATTAGTGGATTGTTAATCTACTCAGTTGTCATAGATGGAGTTCAAACTAATGAACGAGTGGTTGATATTGTTACAAGTGCAATCTTAACTGAACTTGTTTTCTTGATTATCATTTGTAGTTGGCAATACTTATTTTATATTATTCCCGACATACTTGATCAATCAATTGATGCAAAGAATGGATTCATTTTAACTCTCTCAGCCGCGGTTATGGTTTTGTTTATCATCTTTCAAATTTTTGAAATTATCTATCTTGCTGAGATCATGATTTTTATTTTGATTATCGGATTTGTTGCTTTGCTTGGCGTTAACCTCAACATGATAATCGGTGAAATTAACATCTTTCAAAACTTGATGGATAAACATAATAAAACGGTCACTAAAGTGGTATTCTTGATTTTCTTTAGTTTCCACATCTATGTTATTTTATATGCGAGTGTCGTCGCTTATAGTATTTATATATGGGAACCGGATAGTTATAATTTTTCATATCAAGCTGAAGAAACTGTCTTGATAGAAACCGTCTATGATTTCGATGGGGATCCGATCAATCAAGTCTATGATGGCCTTGGGAACTCAATTGATACGGTATATGACAGCTTTGGTAATGAGTTAGATACCTTTTATGATGAAGAGAGTCTAAATCCAGTGACACAAATCTATACGGAAACAGGCACACAAATCACAAGCTTTTATGATGATGAAGGAGTTTATATAAATACCGTATACGATAGTACTGGGAACGAACTGTATAACTATTTTTACAATGACGGACAGTTATCCGCAACATCTATAGAAGATGTTAGATATACTTATGGTGATTTTCTGTATTATACAATCGTCACAGTGTCTACGTTAGGATATGGTGATATTTCACCATCATATGATTATAACATCGCTCAAATCTGGGGAGGGTTCCTTAGCATGTATGGGCTCACTTTCTTTGCATTATCAATAGGGTTTGTAAGTAATATTGCGATGGAAGGTGTTACAGTAATAAGAGAGAAGGATGAGAAATGATAGAAAAAGGAACATACGTTAGAATACGAAAAACATTATTAGATCCAAAAGATAGAAGTCCCAATTTACCAGAGGATACCAAACAAGTCCCCTTAAAAATGTGGGTAAAAGGCATTCTCTTAGAGGATGCTGAGATGTTTGATTATGTTGATATCAAGACGGTAACGGGACGTATCGTCAATGGTAAACTTAAAGAAGCCAACCCAAAGTATAAACATGGCTATGGTGACTTTGTACCAGAGATAATCCATATTAGAGATATAATTAAAGATGATTTAAGGGGCGATACTAAATGACAAAATATGAGA
>JAASSV010000208.1 GCA_021767685.1 Caryophanales bacterium
ATTTAATCCAGCACCAATAATCATAGAATACATCGCCACGCGGACACGGCCTTCAGCGCGGGTTAAATTATTTAAGACCATCGATAAGGTTAGTGGGACTAACCCGAGTAATACGATAGATAAATAGTCCTTTGCGTAGCCTATATTCGATTCTGTTGCGCGGAAGAATATTAACAGTTCATCGATATAAACGAAGCCAAGAACCGTTAAAAATGATGCGAGTAAGATATTGATGCGTACTGCAGTATTAACAGTGATGTTCATCGTTTCTTCATCATTACGTCCATACGCCCTAGAAAAGACACTCGCACTACCAACACCAATCATTAGTCCTGCGGACATAATGATCATTTGTACAGGAAAGGCAAGTGATAAGGCACCAATAGCTATTTCACCAACACCGCGACCGACAAAGATTGTATCGGCTAGATTATAAAGGGCATTAATCATCATACCCAGTGTTGCTGGAATTGCTAAAGATATTAATAATTTATGTACGTTTTTATTACCTAATTGCTCAGATTTTTTCGTTTGCATTGAGGTCACCTCAGTCTTAACAATTATAATGCATAAGAAAATATCTGACAAGTTATTTAACCTATAATATCTTGAATCTTACCTCGCTCTTTATTGTACTTTTTAATATAACTCAAGGCTTCTTTATAACGATGGGTATCATAACATATATCAACGATCTCATCGACATAGTATTTTAATTGATCAATGTGTTCTGTCTTGATTGAAAAAGGTATCGCAATATCTCTTAAGTATTCTTTTTTGTCTTGATCATAGGCAGTGAGATAATGCCACTGAATCTTTTGATGCATCTCTTCTTGTGAGGGGTGATAGGTTCTGACAATCTTTTTGACATGACCCATCATTTCATTGTCTTTTTCATGATAGAAGATTTGATACATCAACACCATTTTACGCATGTAGTATGGTGACGTGTCTTCAATTGCTTTTAACACGAGTAACGCTTGTTGGTATTTTTTCAGTTGATAAAGAATCTCTGCCTCAAGGATAGCGTAAGTATCTTCGTCTTCTAGTTGAATGATTCCTTTCTTTAATTGCGATAATAAGGTTTCTGCTAGTTTAGGATGTTCTTTAGTTAATTGTTTCACTTTCTCGATTCCTAGCCTAATCATGCGATGCATCGCATTATAATGTTGGAAATAAAAGGATGCGCGTTTATAGTCTTCTTGTGCTGAATAGGACATCATCATTCGGTTTTTCACATAATATTTAATTTCATAAATCATCCCTGTCACAAACTCATTATCGGTAATAATATCATCACCAATCAATAAGAGTTCTAAGGCTGTTTTATACAGGTTCTTCTTTTGATAATAATGGGATGCGAGTAATAAATAAAACTTGAGTTCTAGGTTACTCATATTACCAACTAATTCTTCTAACATCATGACAAAGGATGATTGGTTTTCATCATTAAAATACACATAATATGCTAGTTTGACAAGATTAATCAATTTATCATGTTTTATGGATTCTATCTCTTGATAACATTGATGCATGATATCTTCTTGTTCATAAAAGTAAGCTTCAATCATTTGACTTAAATACCGTTTATGTTGTTTACTCTTAACATAAATCTCATCACTGATATCTAATCTTTCCATAATCTCATTGACATAGTGATCACTGGGAATGATTTGATTATTCTCAATCTTTGATAAATAACTAATACTACAGATGCCATCTGCGACATCATCTTGTGTACGCTTTTGTTTCTTTCGTGTCTTTTTTAGAAAGCTACCGATATCTTTAAAATCATTCTCATACAACTCTTGATGCTTGCGTTTCTTAATTACGGTTCTCATTCGTCTTATACTCATTTTACAACGCTCCTCTATCCTATAGTTAAGTCACCGAGACCATTGTATCACTATTTGAAAACCCTTTCTCTATGATTGTATTGAAAAATATTTTTCGTTTTTCAACTTGACAATAAAAAACCACATTTTCGATGAAATGTGGTTTTTTGCTACAAATTTATCAAGTTTATTTTACTTTTTTGCGTTAAAAAGTGACAAAAATGTCTTAGATGTGTGGGTATCGACATGGCTCTTTTAATGGGCATCCATCACAGTTTGGATTTCTCGCTGTACAGTGATAGCGTCCAAAGAAAATCATCTTATGATGCATATCGCTCCAACGATCTTTTGGGAGCTTTCGCATTAACTTTTCTTCGACCTTTTTAACTGAATCATTTTGATACGCTAGTTTTAACCTTTTTGCGACACGATTCACATGGGTATCAACCGCAATCCGCGGGACATCAAACCAGACACTTAAGACAACGTTGGCGGTTTTTCTACCAACACCGGGTAAGCTTTCGAGTTCTCTTTGACTTGATGGTACCTTACCATCATACTCAGCAAGTAATTGGTTGGCCATTTTCTTAACGTTTTTCGCTTTATTACGGTAAAGACCAATTTGCTTTATATCATCCATTAATGTATCTAAATCAGCATTGGCAAAGGCTTCAACTGACGTATATTTCTTAAATAAAGAATCTGTTAGTTTATTAACAGATTCATCCGTTGTTTGGGCACTTA
>JAASSV010000209.1 GCA_021767685.1 Caryophanales bacterium
CATGATGATATTAGAGCGTATTACCATGATCTCTTTCAATATATCTTAGTGGATGAGTTTCAAGATACCAACGATGTTCAATATGAACTTGTTAAATTACTTGCGAATGCGGATGAAAATGTCTTTATTGTAGGTGATGAAGACCAAAGTATTTATGCCTTTAGAGGAGCTAATATAAGAAATATACAGCGATTTAAGGAGGAGTTCAGTCATCCTCATATTGTTTTGTTAGAACAGAACTATCGCTCTACTAATACAATCTTAAATGCAGCAAATGCAATTATAAAGAATAACTCATCACGGATTCCAAAGAATCTGTTTTCCACAAAAGGTGATGGGGATAAAATAATACACTATAAAGGACCAACAGCGCGTGATGAAGTAGAGTACATTGCGACAACGATATTGAAACATGTTCGTAAAGGGTATGATTATAATGATTTTGCCGTTTTATATCGTGCTAATAGTACCTCACGCCAGTTTGAAGAAGTCTTTATGCAGAAACAAATGCCATATAAATTATTTGGGAATACTAGTTTCTTTAAACGCAAAGAGATTAAAGATTTTACGGCTTATTTACGGTATATTATTAATCCAGATGATGCATTCAGTTTCCTTAGAATAATCGCGACACCAAGACGGGGAATTGGGGCTAAAACAATTGAAAAAATAATGGACTTTGCTGCTGAGAATGCACTTGCTTTAAGTGATGCTTTAGCTCAAGCTGGAGAGTTTTTATCTTCGCGACAAGCCAGCAGTATCGATGCGTTTATGACGTTGATTGCCCATCTTAAAGAACGACTAGAAGAAGAACCAATCGATGATATCATCGATGCGATTTTAGAAGAAACAGGATATCTTGACATGTTAAAGAAAGATGATAAAGGGGATGTTCGTTACGAGAATATTCTTGAATTGAAGACAATCTTAAAAGAAACAAGTGACACATATCAAGAATATGATAAGACCGAACAGTTATCATTTGTCTTAGAAGATATCGCATTAAAAAGTGAAGAAAGCAAAGAAGATGTGGAGAATGGTGTCACCTTATGTACGCTACATGCCGCAAAAGGACTAGAGTTTCGAGTGGTATTTATTGTCGCTGTTGAAACAGGAATGTTCCCACTATATCAAAGCTTAGGTAGTGCAAAAGATTTAGAGGAAGAGCGGCGATTAATGTATGTGGGGGTTACCCGAGCACAAGAAAAGTTATATTTAACAAATGCGAGTGTGAGACAGACGTATGGACAAACAAATCAAAATGCTGATAGTCCATTTTTAAAGGAAATACCGGAATCGTATCTAGAATATGAGGGGTACGTTAGGAAACGTAATCAGTTTACTCAGACAGACACGCGTAAAAATAAAGCGAAAGAACAGTTTTTAGAAAAACGTAAACAAACATTAGAAACGTATAATGAAAACACCTTAAATAAAGGGGATAAGGTTACACATACTAAATTTGGTGACGGGGTTGTTGTGAGTGTTGCTGGTAAGCAGTGTGTGATTGCATTCAGCCATGGGGTTGGGATCAAGAAGTTACTCAAAGACCATCCAGCAATCAAGAAAAAATAACTTTAGTGTGATATAATATAGATAATTGGAAGTGATGATGATGAATGTAAAAGATCGAATCGATGAACTAGCAGCGCAATTAAAACAATATAATTACGAATACTATACGCAAGATAATCCAAGTGTTACAGATCAAGAATATGATGCTTTAATGAATGAGTTAATTCAATTAGAAACACTTTATCCAGACTTAAAAAGAGCTGATTCTCCAACTATGCGAATTGGCGATACAGTGCTTGACGCATTTGATAAAGTGACGCATGATATTCCAATGATGAGTCTAAGTAACGCCTTTAACAAGGAAGATTTGCGTGATTTTGATAAACGCATAAAGAAAGCAGTTGGAGAACAACAATATACTGCAGAGGTAAAAATTGATGGCCTAGCAGGTGCCTTACATTATAATAATGGGACTTTTGAACTAGCTGCTACAAGAGGTAATGGAACAGTTGGTGAAGATGTCACACATAATGTGAAGACGATTCGTTCGATTCCTCTCACCATTGACTATCAAGAACCGTTAGAAGTTCGTGGTGAGATATTTATGTCTAAACGTTCCTTTGAACAAGCAAATAAACGACGAACAGAAGCGGGGAATGCACCGTTTATGAATCCAAGAAATGCAGCGAGTGGAAGTATCCGTCAATTGGATAGTAAAATCGCCGCAAAACGTCAGTTAGACATGTTTATATATAGTGTTATGGAACCAGAGCGTCACGGATTAACGAGTCATTATGAGGCGTTACAGTTTGCTAAAGAGTTAGGGTTCCATATTAATCCGTTAACTGAACGCTTTAATACAATCGAAGAGGTTATCACGTTTGTGGAAGACATGACAGAAAAACGGGATACATTATCTTATGATATTGATGGGATTGTTATTAAGGTCGATGATATTAGTCGATATGATGAGATTGGCGTGACTGCGAAAAGTCCAAAATGGGCAATCGCCTTTAAATTTCCTGCGGAAGAAGTGTTAACACAAA
>JAASSV010000015.1 GCA_021767685.1 Caryophanales bacterium
AAGAAGAACTATCATCCACATAGTTTCATCTTTGGCGCAAAAGCAGCAAGTGGATACCACTTTGCGAAAAAGATCATTAAGTTGATTAATACGATTGCGGATAAAGTAAACAACGATGAAGATACAAATGATTACCTAAAAGTTGTGTTTGTTGAGAACTATAATGTGACGTATGCGGAAATGATTATGCCAGCATGTGACTTAAGTGAACAAATCTCAACTGCCTCTAAAGAAGCAAGTGGAACAGGTAACATGAAGTTCATGATGAATGGGGCATTAACGATTGGAACCCTTGATGGTGCCAATGTTGAGATTGCTGAATTAGTTGGTAATAATAATATTATCCTCTTTGGTCTCAAAAGTGATGAAGTCAATCATCTCTACCAGACAGGGGAATATAATCCAAAAGATGTCTATCACGAACATGAGGATTTACGTCTAGTCATCAACCAACTTGTTAATGGATTCTTTGATAAAGTTGATAAGCTAGAGTTTAAAGAAATCTATGATAACTTAATGGACAGAGATCAATACTTTGTCTTAAAAGACTTCGAAAGCTATCGTCAAGCACACGAAAGAGCAAATGACTTATATAAAGATGAAGAAGCATGGTTTAAAGCAAGTATTATTAATATTGCACAGTCAGGATACTTCTCAAGTGACCGGACAATTGAGCAATATGTCGATGATATTTGGCATGTGAAAAAAATAAAATAACGACTTCGGTCGTTATTTTTTTTATATAAGGTTGACAACATCTAAAAAGTATACTATACTCATATTGGATAAAATCTTCAGGGCAGGGTGAAATTCCCGACCGGCGGTAACAGTCCGCGAGTGTGAAAGCACAGGAGTAGGTGCAATTCCTACACCGACAGTAAAGTCTGGATAGGAGAAGATCAATCAATTTTTTTGATATTCCTTTAATTATGCCTAACGAAGATATTATTCGTTGGTTTTTTTATTGAAAAAATAAGGAGGAATATTTATTATGAAAACAGAATCAAGTGTAAAAACCAATCGAATTGTTACGTTAGGAATTTTATCCGCATTAGGAGCTGTATTAATGCTGGTGGAAATTCCATATCCAATCGTACCTTTTCTGAATTTTGATTTAAGTGATGTTGTTGTATTAGTTGTATTCATGTTATATGGATGGAAAGAAGCATCACTCGTTGCATTATTAAAAGTTGTTGTCCATTTGATTGTTAAAGGACCAGTGGGTCCCGCAGCAATTGGACAAATCTCTGCATTTGTTGCAAGTATGGCTTACATCGGTGGAATGGTCGTTGCGATTAAAGTCTACCACTTAAACCGTTACTTAGCTGCATTGATCGTAGCTATGGTAGTAACCGTATTGATGGTTGTCGCTAACTATCTATTTATTACGCCAATTTACATGGGTGGCTTGACATTCTTAGATGTTCAAGACTGGGTGACATTATCAACCTTTGGTTTAGATGGTTCTCCAAGTTACTTACAGACAATTATTATCTTGTATACACCATTTAACATTATAAAAGGATTGTTAATTACATTATCATTCTTTGCAATTTATGAACTATTAAATCGTCAACGTATTGTGTCCTTTAAATAATACTTAAAAAAATAACACTTCTTCGGGAGTGTTATTTTTGTTATACTAAGACTGTGAGGCCCTTATTTATAATTTATTAATGATATTATAATTAATGAAAATATATGTGAAAATGATAACCATATTAATTGAAATAACTCTATTTTGTGTTAAAATTTATAATGTTGATAAATTAAAAAGGAGTGAATATTATGGCATTTGAAAATGATTTTTATGTCACCGGTGCAAAAGTAGGAAAACCAGCACCAAAATTTGAAATGGAAGCAGTCTTACCTGAAGGTGAGTATATGGATCGCTTTGGATCTGTTAATTTAGATGACTTATTAAAAGATGGAAAATGGGTAGTATTATATTTTTACCCACTTGATTTTACATTTGTATGCCCAACTGAAATTCAACGTTTCAATGAATTGAACGAAGAGTTCGAGAAAAAAGGGGCAACATTAATCGCCGCATCTACAGATAGTTTACACAGTCATTTAGCATGGCAAAACCGTAAAGATTTGGGACGGTTAAACCACATTCATGCGTCTGACAATAACCATAAAGTTAGTGAAGCATATGGTGTCTTAGATGAAGATAAAGGTGTCGCGTGGCGCGGTACATTTATTATCTCACCAAACGGAATCTTAAAAAGCGCACAAATCAATCATGGTGAAGGTGGACGTAATGTTGATGAAGTCCTACGTTTACTTGAAGTATTCCAAAACGAAGTTAAAGGAAAAATGGTTCCATGTGGATGGAAACCAGGAGAGAATTTTGTGGAATAATCGGCTTATTTAGGTCGTTTACAAACTAATAGAGAAAAAGACTATTTTACATTGTAAAAATAGTCTTTTTATTATATAATATAGAATGGGTTTTTTGAGAAATAGAAGGAGTGGCAAATATGGAAAAAATTATTGAAAAATGGAAAAGCTACAATGAACTAGACAAAGACCTAAAAGAGTCATTAGAAAACATGGACAATGAGGCATTACAAGATGCATTTTATAAAGATTTAGAGTTTGGAACAGGGGGAATGCGTGGTAAAATTGGTCCGGGAACAAATCGGATGAATATTTACACCATTCGCAAAGCTAACCTTGGCTTTGCTCAATACTTGCTGACACAAACAGAATCACCTAGTGTTGTCATTGCACATGATAATCGACATAAAAGTAAAGAATTTGCTAAAGAAAGTGCATGTGTCCTCGCGAAGCAAGGGATTCATGTTTATTTATTTGATGGGTTACGGCCAACACCGGAGTTATCCTTTGCGGTAAGAGAACTTGATGCAACAGGTGGAATCGTTGTTACCGCATCCCATAATCCACCAGAATATAACGGATATAAAATATATGACCAAGATGGGTGTCAACTAGTCCCTAAATACGCTGATCAAGTAATTGATAATGTCAATAACATTGACGATGTATTTGCGATTGAAACAATGTCTTTTGACACTGCACGAAATAACGGATTAGTGACAATGATTGGTGAACAGATGGACCAAGCATATATTAAACGCGTGTTAGGTATTCAACTGAATCCATCAATGAAAAAATCAATAAAGATAGTGTTTACTCCATTACACGGAACCAGTGCACAAATTGGTGTAGATACGTTGCGTGCTGCAGGATACGATGTATATCCAGTAGATGAACAAATGATACCAGACCCTGACTTTACAACTGTAGACAGTCCGAATCCAGAGAACAAAGAAGCCTTTGATATGGCTATCCAAAAAGGACATGAAGTTGATGCAGACTTATTAATCGCAACAGACCCTGATGCGGATAGATTAGGAGTAGCTGTCAAACATAATGAAGAGTATCAATTACTAACTGGTAATCAAACAGGTGCTATTTTAGTTCATTATATTTTAAAGAAACGTCAAGAAGCAGGAACCTTGCCTGATAAAGGTATGGTCTATAATACAATTGTCACAAGTGAATTTGGAGCTACCATTGCCAAAGCGTTTGGCATGGAAGTAAAAAGTACCCTTACCGGATTTAAATTTATTGGTGAACAAGCCAAACTGATTGAAGATGCAGATTATGAATTTGTCTTTGGTTATGAAGAAAGTTATGGTTATGTTATCAAAGACTTTGTTCGTGATAAAGATTCAATTCAAGCCTTACTCTTAGCAAGCGAAGTTGCGCAAGCCAAAGCCTTAGAAGGTAAGACATTATATGACTACTTACTTGAGTTATATGATGAGTATGGATACTTCTACGAAGATCTTGTGAATATCCGGTTAGAAGGAAAAAGCGGAGAAGAGCGGATTAAGAAAATACTATCCACCTTCCGAAAAGATAAACCTGAACAAATTGCTGGAAAAGACGTTATTCGACATGAAGATTATCATACTCAAAAAGGTGTGAAAAATGGTCAGGAGTACACCTTGGAATTACCACAATCTAACGTTTTAAAATTCTTTTTAGATGATGGCTCTTGGTTTGTCTTACGACCAAGTGGTACAGAACCTAAATTAAAAATATACATTGGTGTGGTTGGGAACAATCTTGAACACGCTAGAACTCTTAATGGAGAGATAAAAACAGACGTATTATCTTTGATTAATAACATCTAGAGCGGAGGAGCAAAATGATTAAAAAATCAAGAAAGGTACGGGATTATAAGGAATTAACCAGGGCCTTACCGACACAGTCATATCTTGATCCAGAAATGGTCTATATTCATCTGCAAAATGGTCGTTGTAAAACGTACGATTTATATGTTGATGAAGGAGATCACGTGGATTTTGGTGAAGTGATTGGTGTGCGACATGGGGGATTTTTTGAACAGCCAATTCATGCGACAATAAGTGGAACAATTGGAAAGGTCGGTAAAAAACTACACAGAACTGGTCGTAAAGTGGATTGTATCGAAATTAAGAATGACTTTAAGAATACATTCCATAAAAACATTACCGACAGACCCGATCATGTTATCGATAAACTGACACAAGATGATATGGTTGAAATCTTAAAAGAGAATGCGTTAGTTGGTCTTGGTGGCAGCGGCTTTCCATCATATATCAAGTTGGCAACCAAAGAGAAAATTGATCATGTTGTTGTCAATGCCGTTGAATGTGAACCATATTTAAGTAGTGATTATCGCTTGATTCTAGATCACCCTGAAGACGTGATCATGGGTCTTAAATATGTTATGCAGGCACTCGACTGTAATCATGGGATTATTGCCATTAAATCTGACAAAAACCCACTATATGAAGTCCTGACTCAAGTAATTGAAAGACGCTATAGTGATCTCAATATTGAAGTGGTAAGACTAGGGAATTACTATCCACAAGGATGGGAAATTGAAGTCTTTAAAAATGCCTTGGGTATTGAAGTACCACATGGCGAACTGCCAATGAAATATGGCGTATTAGGATTTAATGTCAGTACGACCGCAGGGATTTACAACGCGGTAAAACATAATTTACCTGTTGTTGAACGATATTTCACCTTGACTGGTGATGCGATCAATTATCCACAAAACTACCGGGTACGAGTTGGAACCAGTGTCCAAGATTTAATTCGTCAAAGTGATGGATATAAAGAAGAGTATGATGAAGTACTTGTTGTAATGGGTGGACCAATGATGGGAGTCAGCACCGTAAGTGATGATGTCATTGTTTCTAAAACTACAACCAGTGTAATTGTCTTAAAAAATACAGAATATAAAGAAGAACCGTGTGTTCGTTGTGGAAGCTGTGTCTACAGTTGTCCAGCCCATCTCGAGCCGGTTCAAATAATGAATGCGGTAAAACGGAACGACAAGGATCAAATGCGTAGTCTTAATGCGGACCGTTGTATCGAATGTGGATTATGCGCATATGTTTGTACATCTAAGATTCATGTCACAGACTATGTCCGTAAAGCTAAACGATTGATTAGGTGATAACAATGACAACTACAATGCCAAAAATAATTAGAAAAACATCACCTTACTTAAGAAGACCCAATGCCAATGCAACGCGGATGATGCGCGATGTGACTATCGCTTTATTACCAGCAACTGCCTTTGCTATTTATAGTTTTGGTATTTCAGCATTATGGATTATTCTTACAAGTATTGCGTCGATGTTAGTCACAGAATATATCTTTTATCAAATTTTAGATCGCTTACAAGGTGAGTCACTTAAACTGATAAATAAACAATTTTCATTATATAACTTTAGTGCGTTTACATCGGGGTTAATTTATGGATTAACCTTACCCGACCAAACCCCATTATGGGTGGTTGCGCTCTCAGGTGTATTAGGGATATTGTTAGCCAAACTTCTCTTTGGAGGGATGGGACAAAATATCTTTAATCCAGCCGCAGTAGCACGGGTATTAGTTGTTGTTAACTTTGCAACACTAGCAACATATCAAACCAATATTGATGCCGTTGCAGGTGCCACTGCACTTGGCATGAATAACAGTAACTTATTTAGCCAACAAGTACTTGATGTTTATTCACTGAGTAATCTTTTCACGGGAATTGGTATTCCAGGAAGTATTGGTGAAACCAGTGCATTATTACTCTTGCTTGGTGGAGGTTACTTAGCCGTTAGAACAAGCTTTGAAGTACGGATTCCGTTAATGTATATCGGGACAGTCTTTGTTTTAGCATTAGCTGTTGCTATCCAACAAGGACTGGGTCTATGGTATCCGTTATATCATATTTTTAGTGGCGGATTAATGTTTGGAGCCATTTATATGGCAACCGATCCTGTTACTTCCCCTATTACTAAACCAGCACGTGTGTATTATGGATTTGCACTAGGGGCTTTAACTTTCATTATCAGACTTTTTGGAGCATTACCAGAAGGGGTTATCTTTAGTATTTTAATTATGAACATGTTTGTCACAAGTTTCGATTATCATAAAGTAACTCATCCACGATTTAATCGTAAGCGTACATTGATTTTCTTATCAGTGATTGTCTTAACGATTGTGGTTACGTTAGTAGGTGCGTCTTATGTTGGATAAATTAAAAGTTGCCATTGTCTTGGTTATTATTGGTGCCTTAAGTGGATTCTTTATTTGGGGTGTTAACGCCATTACTGCACCAGTCATTGAAGATAATGCCGAAGTGAGAGAGTTAAAATTATATGAAGAGATGTTTCAACTAAGTGGGGATTTCACACTTGAAACCAACACCTTATCAGGAACGTTAGTAAAAGAAGTGATTATCTTTGATGAAAACGGTGATGAAGTTGGTCGCGCTTATCAAGGATATGACATGAATAACTATGGTGATGTGACAGTGCTTGTCGGGGTTAAAGGCGGTACTATTACTGAGGTTGTGATTCAATCAACGTCTAACACGGTAACCTTTGTTAACTCAGTTGAAAAGAACTACTTACCTAACTTTAGCAATCAATCATTGTCTGACGTAACATATGATAGTAAAACCGGTGCAACATATACTTATTCATCGGTAAAAACGATTGTCCAAGCAACGGTTGATTACATCGAAGGTGGTGCATCAAATGAGTAAAAAAGAAAACTTTTTGAAAGGATTTTTTAAAGAAAATCCAATCTTTGTCTTCTTATTAGGAATGTGTCCAGCCTTAGCGGTTACAGCAACATTTGAAACAGCGCTAGGAATGGGATTATTGGTTATCTTTGTTTTAACCGGAAGTAATATCGTTGTAAGTTTATTACGGAAATATATCCCAGAACATGTTAGAACACCATCGTATATCGTTATTATTGCAACGTTCGTTACATTAGTTGAAATGTTCACAGAAGCATTCGCATTTGAACTTTACGAATCACTTGGTATTTTCATTCCATTGATTGTTGTAAACTGTTTAATCTTAGGACGTGCAGAATCATTCGCATCGAAAAATAATGTTGTTGATAGTGCGATTGATGGTTTAGGAATGGCCTTAGGATTCACGTTTGCCTTAGTTGTTATCGGATCAATTAGAGAGTTTTTAGCAACAGGAGGCTTAGTCTGGGGAGAATACTTACCATTCTTTGTTGATCAACCTGTGAGTCTATCGCTTGATTTGATTATCCATTTATTTGATGATTCGATTACCATCCGTGATTTTGGCCTCGCAATGTTCAGCTTACCTCCGGGTGCGTTCATTGCACTTGCCTTCATTCTTGCTTATTTCCAATTTAAAAAGGTGAGAAAAGAAGAACAAGAAGCGGCAGCTAAAAAAGCATGGATTGAACAAAAGAAAAAAGAAGCATTGGCACGTAAAAAAGCCAAAGCGTTAAAGGAACGAGGTGAGGCAGCATGAGTTTTACAGTATTTGCAACAGCAATCATTTCAGCAATGTTAATCAATAACGTTATCTTAATGCAATTCTTAGGTATTTGCCCATTCTTAGGTGTGAGTAAAAAATCTAGTAGTGCACTAGGAATGAGTGCCGCTGTCTTATTCGTCATGGTCATCGCGTCTGCGGTAACCTATACATTATATGATTTAGTTTTATATCAATTTAATATCGAATATATCTCTACGATTGCGTTTATCTTAGTCATCGCATCACTCGTTCAGTTTGTTGAGATGGTTATTAAACGTTACAGTACATCACTATATAAATCCCTTGGAATTTACTTGCCATTAATCACAACGAACTGTGCCATTCTAGGTGTTAGTGAAGGAAATATCGCCAATATATGGGGCGCAACTGTTCCTTTTGGTGAAGGACTCTTCATCGCAGTATCAACCGCGATAGGAACGGGTCTTGGATTCGGTCTTGTCATCTTTGCCTTCTCATCAATTAGAGAGCGTTTAGAAGCGGCGAATGTTCCAAAAGCATGGCGCGGAGTACCGATTAGTTTAATCGTTGCTGGTATCATGTCAATGGCATTCTTTGGATTAGTTGGGGTGATTTAAATGTTACCATATATTATGATTGGCTCATTAGTCCTTGTCTATATTTTAAGTTATGCTTTAAATAAAAAAGTACCAGTGCCTAAAGCATCACTCGATAAAATTGATGAAGCGACATGTAAAAGTTGTCATAACTTTTCCTGCTCTCATAAGGGTGATCAATAATGGCCGCAACCTTAACACTTGCCATTATGGGACTTGTTCTTGGATTAGGTTTAGCCTTTGCGGCAGATATCTTTAAAGTCGAAGTTGATAACCGAATTGAGGACATTACAGAATTATTACCAGGCTATAACTGCGGAGCGTGTGGCTACCCAGGATGTAGTGGGTTTGCAGAAGGAATTGTTGCTGGAGAAGTTGACAACCTATCAGATTGTAAACCAGGAAAAGATGAACATTATGATCCTATCTTAGCGTACATCAAGGACCATCCCAATGCGGATGGCAGTCACATCGATGTAAAAAAATAACCACTTTCTGCACAATGAAATTCATTGTGCAGATTTTTTTTATGCATGGTATAATAGATAAGAGGTGGTGATACGATGCGTTACTTAAAAGCGATCGTTTTCATAATAAGTATCACAGTATTATTTGGTTGCGAAGAAGAAGGTATTTCAAATCAAACCATTATTGATAATGCAACCGAACAATTTAATGAGTTAGTAGAAGAAGTATCGACCACAGAAACACTTACCTGTGATCGATATTTTGTCAGAAACGCAGACGACTGTAATGCCGTATTTAAAAACTATTTATTATTGTATCAAGACGATTTTGATGGAGATATATCCGTTTCTTTAGATGAGGGATCGGTTTATATTGAACAACCCGGAACAGGAAATCAAGTCTTTCAGTTTATTTTTGGTTATCAGATGATTGAAGAAGAGATCTATTTTACGAGTGTCTTATTTCAAACGATGAATGATCATCCTGATATCACTAAAGAAGATATAGCTGTATTTTATGCAACGATGGCGTTAGATGATCGAACGGACCCAGATGCGTTATGTGCAGAGTACTTTGCGGCAGAAACACAACTTGAGTGTACAGAAAACAGAGATTATTTACGCTTGTTTGATGATGATTTTGAAAGTGTCTCTTTGTTCAGAATTGATGCCTTTACTTACTTGTATAATATAGCATTATCGAGTGATTATCGTATTGTTTATCAATATTATATCACTATGGATTCCATTGGTGATGATATGCGAATCGATGAGATTATTACGTATAACCGTAGTGTTATTAACGAGTTTAATGAGTTAAGAATATATATCAATGAGTACATGCGTGGTGTGACAACATCAAATGTTAGAAACTTATGTTTCCGTGAGAATAAGATTGATACAGAATGTATTGAAATCATGAACTTGATTGATATTCAATCTGTGATTTATGATTTTGAACGGATTGATGGTGAGTTAGTCTTTAAGCTAATCTTAGCTGGGGAAAAGAAACTAACGATGTATTTTGATGTGACCAATATTTTATCTGAAGATTATCGGTTAACACTGTATTTTGATATGTTTGATTACACGATTGAAAGCAACTTCTTTAGTCCAAATGATGTTGAGAGTATGTTAAGTACGATATATGCCCTCGATTATGGACGCTTATCTCAGGCAAACTTATGTGATAGGTATATTTCTCCACAAAACTCAGACTTAGTAAGAAGTTGTAAAAATGAACAAGACTTTTTCCAATCCTTGGATAGTGTTTATGACATTAAACGGGTAACCTATGTTGCTGAGAATGAATACTTGGTGGAAGCATTTAATGCTGATAACACCCAAAAAGAAGCTTACACTGTAACGTTAGATTATAATGATAATGCCCAAAGTTGGTTTATTGCGAGTTATGATAAAGAAGACTATGATATGATGTCTGCGAGCATTCCAACAGTTCTCTTAGAAGCTGCTTTTTATGAGTTTAAAAAAATAAACCCATATGATTACTGTCTCTTCCAGGCAAAAGAAGAAGCGTTTATTACAGAAGGGTGTATTGTTGACTTTTATAATACAAAAGAAAAAGGATATAATTACAAATTAATTAGTGTGGAAAATGCGCCTAAGGATAATACCTTTAATGTAAAATATTATAAACAGAATGCGGTAAAAACATCGATTGTTGAAGCAATCGTAACGGTATACATTAGTGATATGGAATACTTCTATAAAGAAGATGTCCAAGTCACCTATGAGGTTGATCCAGAAAACGGAAACGAGTTAGAACGCTTAGAACGACAACTAAGGCTATATGAATCGTTATACTTAGATGATACTGTTGACTCAGGAACCTTATATGATGATGCGATTAATACTAATTATGATAAACAAGCTTATATAGCTAAACGGAATGAGAATCTTAC
>JAASSV010000210.1 GCA_021767685.1 Caryophanales bacterium
GTATCTTAACCCCAACAGGTGTGGGAACGATTGTTCAAGAAAATAAAGAAGTCTTGAAGGTTGATGGCAAACAATATTTATTAGAAACACCATTATCTGCTGATCTCGCTTTAGTCTTAGCGAATCAAACAGACAAATATGGTAACGTTGTTTACACTAAAACAACACGTAATTTTAACCCACTCATGGCAATGGCTGCCGATAAAACTATCGTTTATTCTAGGGAGATAGTTGAGCAGTTAGATCCAGATAATGTGATGACGCCACATATTTTTGTTGATTACGTCTGTCAGGAGGAGAACAATGGATAAACTTACGATGAAAACCATCATTGCAAAACGTGTTGCACAAGAGTTACATGACGGCGATGTTGTTAACTTGGGAATCGGGCTTCCTACGTTAGTCGCAAACTATATTCCTGATGACGTCACGATTTTTCTACAAAGTGAAAATGGACTCATAGGACTTGGACCTAAGCCAACTGAAGACAATATTGATCCGGATATTTCAAATGCCGGTGGACAACCCGTAACACTGCGACCAGGCGGAATGTATTTTGATAGTGCAACCTCATTTGGTATCATTCGCGGAGGCCACGTTGATATGACGGTACTAGGTAGTTTACAGGTTGATGAAACAGGGTCATTAGCTAACTGGATAATACCAGGTAAAATGGTTCCTGGTATGGGTGGTGCGATGGATTTAGTCACTGGTGCTAAAAAAGTGATTATCGCCATGACACACACCAATAAAGGAAATCCTAAAATTCTCAAACGCTGTACATTACCATTAACAGCCAAATATCAAGTTGATATGATTATTACAGAAATGGGTGTCATGACAATTGAAGAGGATGGAATCCATTTAATTGAATATAATCAAGCCTTTACTCTAAAAGAGATACAAGATGCAACAGAAGCAACATTAATTATTAATAATCCAAATCCTATGGTGGTGAACTAAAATGGAAAAAGCAATGATTAGAATGCGTTTATCAACACAAGAAGCACATTACGGTGGTGGCCTAGTAGATGGGGCACATACCTTAAAACTCTTTGGTGATGTCGCAACTGAATTATTAATTAGACATGACGGAGATGAAGGACTATTCAGAGCGTACGAAAGTGTCAATTTCTATGCGCCAGTTTATGCTGGTGACTATATTGAAGTTATTGGAGAAATTATTCACGTCGGGAATACGTCACGTAAAATGCGCTTTGAAGCCTATAAAGTTATTACCGCAAAGCCTGAGATTAGTCCATCGGCTGCGAGTGTATTAGAGGAAAAAGAATTAATTGCGGATGCTGTTGGGACATGTATTGTCCCTAAGGAAAACCAACGATAACATGGAAAAACTTGTTATCACAGCCGCAATATGTGGCGCAGAAGTCTCAAAAGAAGATAATCCAACAGTCCCATATACAATAGAAGAAATTGCTGAAGAAGCTTACCAGGCAAAACAAGCAGGAGCTTCCATTATCCACTTGCATGTAAGAGAAGATGATGGGACACCAACACAGTCAAAAGCACGCTTTGAAAAGGCCATAAACGCAATCAAAGAACGCTGTGGCGATATTATCATCCAACCATCAACTGGTGGGGCAGTCGGCATGACAAACGATGAGCGTCTTGCGCCCATTGAGTTAAACCCAGAGATGTGTACGCTTGATTGTGGTACCGTAAACTTTGGTGGCGATGAATTCTTTAAAAACACAGAATCAGATATTATCTATTTCAGTCAAAGGATTTATGACAGAGGCATTATGCCTGAACTTGAATGTTTTGGTAAAATGCATCTCGATCATATTCTAAAACTACACAAAGAAGGAATTATAAAGCCACCGCTACATTTTAGTTTTGTCCTAGGAACACGCGCTGGACAAAGTGGTACAGATGCTGATTTCGATTTTTTAGTCAGTAGTTTACCACCCTCAGCTACCTATACAATTACCGGTATCGGGAAATATGAGTTATCCCTTGCTGAACGTGCCATCGTTCATGGAGGCCATGTCCGTGTCGGTCTTGAAGATAATATATATATTAAAAAAGGACAACTTGCACAAGGTAATAAAGAACTTGTAGAAGCGGTTGTGTCACTTGCTAAAAAGCATAACCGTGACATAGCTAGCGTTGAAGACGCACGACAGATATTACGACTTAAGGAGGCAACACAATGACAACCTGTCCGTATGGAACAAATCGTGTCATCGAACCAAAAGGGGTTTTACCTCAAGCCGCAACAAAAATAGATAATGCGATGACACCATTTAATAATGAACTCTTAATTGAGGTAGATACACTCAATATAGATAGCGCATCCTTTACGCAAATTAAAAACGCATGTGATAGTGATATTGAAAAGATGAAAACAATGATCTTAGATATTGTTCAATCACGAGGAAAAATGCAAAACCCTGTCACAGGTAGTGGCGGGATGTTACTTGGTTATGTTAAACAAGTAGGCAAGTATTTTCCAAGTCAGCCCAAAGTGGGAACTAAAATTGCGACCCTTGTCTCATTATCATTAACACCATTAAA
>JAASSV010000211.1 GCA_021767685.1 Caryophanales bacterium
TAAGGTGCGTAACTTGATTATTTTTAATCAATTTGCCAACACCTTGGTTTTCAAACCCAGCATCATTACAGATTATGGTAAGATCTTTAACATTCGCTTCGTAAACCACATCAATTAATGGTTCTGGTGTTCCCACACACATAAACCCTCCAACCATTATTGTCATGCCATCAAACAAATGATCTTTGATGTTAGCGATTGATAAACGCTTATCCATTATTATCGTCCTTTGCTTTTGGTGGCATAACTTCTGCTTCACCAACAATGACGACATCACCATCTTGATTCACGGCTTTACAATCGAGCACGACTCGATTTTTTTCTTCGTTAATGTGTGTAATTGTGATTGATGCAGTGATGACATCATTAAAGTATACAGGCTTTGTAAATTTGAGCGATTGTTTTGTATAAATTGTCCCATTCCCAGGGAGCTTTGTTCCAATAAGTCCAGAAAATAGTGACCCAACTAACATGCCGTGACTAATCCGTTTTTTAAACATCGTTTGTTTTGCATACTCAGCATCAAAATGAGCTGGATTGTGATCTTGAATAATATCTCCAAATGTCTCAACGTCTTCTTGTGTAATTGTTTTTGAGTGGTGCACTTGGTCACCAACAGATAATTCTTGAATGGTTTTACCAATCGTCATTTTATTGACCTCCTTTTAAAATATAAAAAAGCTGTTTATGTCTCCATAAACAGCTCATCATTTAAATGACAATGTCTAAAGCGTACCTTTATCCATCAAAATACAATCTGTGGCAGATTGTATTTTTCGGCAGTTATTGCCTTCACATATTCCTACAGTTTCCACACCATACACACAAATATGCTACCCAATAAATGCTCCTCTGTATCATCCCTTAACACCGTTATTATATAGAATTATGTAAGCGTTGTCAACACTTATTTGTAAGCAGTTACAAAAGACTGAAAAATATTTATTTTAAACCAAAATAAACCGGCTTAATTACAACAAAAAAAGAACACAAAACGATGTGTTCTTAGTTAGCTATTATTTACAGTAAATGTATAGGTTGTTTGGTGATTAAATGCCTTGTTTGGTGTGAGTGTTGTTCCTGCTACACCGTCTATCAATGACCCATTGGGTGCTAACTGTGTTTCAAAACAAATACCTGAGTGTAGTCGTCTTTTTGACATGTGTTTAAACGGATAATTATTATCATGATTGTCTGTGTAAACAACAACACACGGGTAGGTTGTTGTGATATCAAGTTGGCGTTGACTCGTGGGATCATAATACCTTATTTCGTGTGTATCACTAAATAATAATGGATTATCAATCCCTTTTTCTGGGCGGTTTAAAACATCAGGCGTTAAATGCGTTTTTATTGGTTGAACTTCTCTAAAATCAAGATGCGTGTTCGTAACCGATTCGATGTGATGAGGGATAAAATTCTCATCAAGTGCTAGATGTCTATCAGCAGTTACACGTAAGGAGTGGTCTAGTATGTCAGTTGATAAGTTCCCACTAAGATTAAAATACATATGTTGGGTTAAGTTCATCAATGTTTCTTTCGTTGATGAAGCATTAAAATCAATGATGAGTTGATTATTCTTTATCGTATAAATAATATGAACAGCTTGTTCTCCTGGATAGATGTTGTCATCAAATGTTTTTTTGAAGTGAATTTGGAGATTTGGTTCTTTAACAATCTCAACATCAAAATTATGATAGCAATACCCATTGGCACCACCATGTAGATGCGCCTTACCATCATTAGCATCTAACGTAATAATATCGCCTGCTATTTCATAATCTTTAGCTGGCATACGACCTGGGGTGGGACCGATAATATGATTTAAAAATAATGGATTGTGATCATAATCAGCTAACTGTTCGAACTGCATAATAATCGATTCAAACTGACCATGTTTATCTTTTGTTTTTAAATCTGTTATTGTTGCGCCAAGACTCATACATGATAGTTCAATATCGGATGTTTTGACATCAACTACTGTCACTAAATGTTCATTAATTATGACTTCTTTTGATGTGATCATAATTGATATCCTTTTTTATGTGACTGATGAAAGGCCCAAGCTGAGGCAATAATATCTTCAACCGATGTATACTTAGGTTGCCAGTTTAAAAGATCTTTCGCCTTTTGACTAGATGCGATTAATTTCGCAGGGTCTCCTGGTCGTCTTTCTTTCACTTCAGCAGGAATCGGATGATTTGTGACACGACGCGCAGCTTCAATCATTTCTTTCACACTATACCCTTCTCCAGACCCTAGGTTAACATAGGTACTTTGATTGGTCTTCATCACATGATTAAGAGCAAGGATATGGGCATCTATCAAGTCTTCAACATGAATATAATCACGAATGCATGTGCCATCAAAGGTATCATAATCGTCTCCGAAAATATATATTTTTTCGCGTTGATTTAACGGCACTTGTAAGATTAATGGGATTAAATGTGTTTCCGGATTATGCGCCTCACCAATAGACCCATCATGATAAGCACCAGCAACGTTAAA
>JAASSV010000016.1 GCA_021767685.1 Caryophanales bacterium
AGGATCTCTAGCAGCGAGTAACATATCTTTTGTTGCATCATATAAAACAATGGCAAATTCACCATCTAAATAATTAACAAACTCAGCACCTAACTCATCAAATAGCGGAAGTAATACTTCACAGTCTGAATGAGATTCAGGGTTAAAATGTGTTAATGTCCTTTGTAATGCTTCAAAATTATATATTTCAGCGTTGGCAACTAGAATAGCATTATCATTAAAGAAGGGTTGATTTCCTGCATCACTTAATCCCATGATTGCTAGTCTAGTGAATCCAAACTGATGAAGGTGATGTTTCTTAAGTTCCTTCATGTCAGGTCCGCGTTGATGTAACATGGATAAATCGTCTTTGTCTAATGGTACAGTTGAGGTACTTACAATAATACCACACATAGTTTCAGCTCCTTTTATTGTATTAAAAAAAGTCCGCCCCATTTTGGGACGGACTATAGTCCGCGATACCACCCAAGTTGCACATAAGTGTGCCACTCATCATGATAACGGTATGACCGGTTATACCTACTATTATTTCAGTATAACAACTCCTAGGTGTTCAGAATATTCTCTTATTTATCTAGCTTTCACCATTCTAGACTCGCTGTGAAACAGGGGGAATAACTGGTCTCCTAATCATCGCTTTATGCACTTAAATATGCTGCTTTAACTTTTTCGTCATTAAGTAATTCTTTTGATGGACCAGATAATGTGATATTACCGGTCTCAAGAACGTATGCTTTATCAGAAATATGTAATGCTTGATTGGCGTTTTGTTCAACCAATAAAATGGTTGTACCAGCGGCATTGATTTCTTTAATAATATCAAATATTTCTTTAACTAAAATTGGTGCAAGCCCCATAGAGGGTTCATCGAGTAATAAAATCTTTGGATGGCTCATTAATGCTCGACCAATAGCAAGCATCTGTTGTTCACCACCAGATAGTGTCCCAGCAATTTGGGATACCCGTTCTTTGAGTCTTGGGAAGCGGTAGAAGACTTTATAGAGGTCTTCTCTGATTTTAGTTTTATCTTTACGATAATACGCTCCCATTTCCAAATTCTCAAGGACAGTTAAATCAGGAAATACATGGCGTCCTTCAGGAACGTGAGACACACCAATATGAACCACATCGTGTGCTTTATAATCACTGAGTGACTTATCTAAGAAGGTGATATCGCCATCACTTTTTTCAAGCAATTGTGATATAGCCTTTAAAATTGTCGTTTTTCCTGCACCATTAGATCCGATGAGAGTTACAATTTCACCCTCATTGACTTCAAAGGAAACACCTTTAATGGCGTGTATTACGCCATAATGTACATGTAAATTATCTACTTTTAACATTTTACTCACCTAAATATGCCTTGATTACGTCTTTATTTGTGCGAATTTCTTTAGGATTTCCTTTGGCAATGATCTTACCATAGTCAATCACGACAATTCGTTCACAAATTCCCATTACTAATTTCATATCATGTTCAATTAATAAAATGGAAACATTGAACTGATTTTTAATTAGTTTTATGGTAGCCATAAGTTCTTCAGTTTCTTGCGGATTCATGCCTGCGGCTGGCTCATCAAGTAGTAGTATTTGAGGGTTAGTTGCTAGCGCGCGAGCAATTTCGAGTTTACGTTGTTTCCCGTAAGGAAGATTCTTTGCTAAGTGGTCTTTAAATTCAAGTAAATCGAATACTTCGAGTAGTTCTTTAGCAATTTCATTTGCCCGAGCTTCTTCGATTTTATATTTTTTTGTTTTGAAGATGCTGCTGACAAAATTGTAATCCATACGGTTATGGTAGGCTACTTTAATATTATCTAATACAGTCATATTTTTAAACAGTCGAATATTTTGAAAGGTACGTGAACTTCCGAGTAATACAATATCACTAGGACGTTTACCGATTGTACTTACATCATTTAAGTAAATGCTACCTTCAGTAGGAGTATAAACACCAGTAAGTAAGTTGAATATTGTCGTTTTACCCGCACCGTTCGGTCCGATAAGGCCAACTAACTCATTGTGATCAACGGATAGATTAAAGTGATCAACAGCTTTTAATCCGCCAAATTGAATACTTAAATCTTTGACTTCTAAGATTGACATTAGCGATCACTTCCTTTGCTGAAACGTGCCTTTAACCGTTTTGTGAATGTGGTGATTTTGTTTTTTAGTTGTGTAAAATCAAACTCTTTTGTTCCCATAAGTCCTTTTGGACGATATAACATGGTTATGACTAATATTGCTGAATAGAGTAAGTATCTGTATTCTTTAAAGTCACGTAAGTATTCTGGTAAGAAGACAAGGACAATCGAACTGACGATACTTCCTGATAAACTTCCCATTCCACCAAGGACAACGATAACAAAAATCTCGACTGATTTTAAGAAATTAAAGGATACTGGCGCTAGAAAACCTTCTTTAAAGGCAAACATTGCCCCACCAACCCCCGCAAACATTGATGCGAGAACAAAGGCAAGTAACTTATATCGTGTAATATTGATTCCAACACTTTCGCTGGCAATCTCATCCTCTCGAATCGAAAGAATTGCGCGTCCATGTCGTGAGTTCATAAATAAGAAAATTGTTGTTACAATTAAAACAGTTGTCCAGAAAGCAATCGGGAATGTCATGATACGTGGAATTCCAGCTAACCCTTGAGCACCATTAGTAACAGTATCAAGATTGGTAATAAGATTTCTAACAATCTCACCAAATCCAAGCGTCATAATCCCTAGGTAGTCTCCTCTAAGCCTTAAGGCAGGAGTACCGACCAATAATCCAGCAGTTCCGGCAAGAATCATTGCCGCAATAGCGCTAACGACAAAGAGAAGTAGATCGACTTCGATATAAGGTCTTAAGGCAATACCGATTATTGCTGCTGTATAGGCTCCGATACCCATAAATCCAGCATGTCCAAGAACAAGTTCTCCTAAGAATCCTGTCGCAATATTTAAACTGGTTGACATGACAATCATGATTAAAACCATAACTAAAAGATTATAAATATAACGGTTAACCAGTTCAAACTGGATAAGTGAGAACATAACTAAGAAGATCGTAACAATTATTGTATAGTTAATAAATCGTGGATCGATTAATAAGTCTTTGATATTTTTGATTTTTGCTCTCATCATTACACCTTCTCTTTCCTGTTTTTCCCAAGAATACCAGAGGGTTTAAAGAGTAAAATAACAATTAGCAATCCAAATACAATAACGTCCACCCATTTACTTGAAATATATGCTTTTGTCATTGTTTCAATGATACCGATTAGATATCCACCAATCATTGCCCCACCAATACTTCCAATACCACCGAATACGGCAGCAATAAATGCTTTTAGTCCAGGTAAGACACCCATTGTTGGATATATTTGAGAATAGGTCATAGCATAGAAAATACCACCAAGCGCACCTAATGCACTCCCTATTGCGAATGTTAAAGATATAATGTTATCCACATTAATTCCCATTAAAACAGCGGCTTCTTTATCTTGACTAACAGCTCGCATTGCTTTTCCAGGTTTTGTTTTATAAACAAATAGACTTAATAGAATCATAAAGAAAATACTGAGTCCAATGGTTAAAAGTGTTAATCGAGAGATATCAAAATTGAAAATTGTCACTGGTGTTGTATCAACAAGTTGCTTCATAACATATGGTGTCGCACCAAAGATAAGTTGCGCTAAATGTTGTAAAAATAAACTCATACCAATTGCTGTAATAAGCGCACTGATTCGTGGCGCTTTTCTCAATTTTTTATACGCGACACGTTCAATTAAGATTCCGAGTAGTGCAGCGAAAAACATTGATAAAACAATTACCAATATAAATGGTAATTGAAATGATAATGAAAATGCGAATAAAAACGCAAAATACGCACCAAACATCATAATTTCACCATGAGCAAAGTTAATCAGTTTGATAATTCCGTATACCATTGTATATCCAATGGCAACTAAGGCATAAATACTTCCTGTATTTAACCCATTAATAAGTTGTCTAATAAATAGTTCCATTCTTTCACCTCGAGTTAAAAAAAGGGGGAAAAAAGTTATTTTTCCCCCGTATTCTGTTATTCGTCCTCAGCTTCTACTTTAGCAAAGACTTCATGGACACCATCTACAACTTGAATAATTGTAATGGATTTAATTGGATCTCCATTCTCATCAAATGTAATAGCTCCGGTAACGGCATCTTCATAACTTAATGCACTAAGTGCTGCAATTAAATCATCAGCGTCTAAGCTATCTGCATCACCGATTGCTTCAACCATTGCATATACAGCATCATATGCTAAGGCAGCTAATGCATTTGGTGATTCACCGTATTCTTCAGTGTAGTTAGTAACAAAGTCTTGTACGTTTGCAGTTTCATCAGTTTTAGAGTAATGGTTAGCGAAGTAGAATCCATCAGCAACATCTGCGTAATCTGCTTCAATACCATCCCAACCATCGCCACCGATAAATGGAACATCTAAGCCTAACGTATCTGCTTGAGTTAAGATTGCGCCAACTTCTGCAACATAAGCTGGTAAGAATACTGCATCATATCCACCATCTTTGATGTTCGTTAACAATGCGCTGTAATCATCGTCTTGCGCTCCAAACTCAAATGCTGTGTAGGATAAGCTTCTGTCATCAAATTCATTCATGAATGCTTGAGCAAGTCCTTGTGAGTAAGCATCATCACGGTTATACATTACAGCTGCATTGGTAACGCCTAAATCGTCATTAGCAAAGATTGCTGCTGTACTTCCTTGATAAGAATCTGAGTAACATGCTCTAAATACGTTTGGTGCATCTAATGTTACTGTATCATTTGTTGCTGTTGGTGTTAGGATTGGTACGTTATCTTGAACGGCCAAATCTTTAACAGCCAACGTCACACTACTGAAAGTTCCCCCAATTAATGCATGAATTTCGTCTTGATCTCTCAGACGATTGTATGCATTAACACCTTCAGTTGAATCACCTTTACTGTCGTATGCGATGATTTCGATGTCTTTATCTAAAACACCACCGGCAGCGTTAATCTCTTTTGCTGCAAGTTTCGCCCCATTTTCAACCGCAAGTCCATACATTGAATACTGACCTGTAAGTGGTCCGATTACACCTAGTCGAACCGTATCGTCATTGGATCCACACGCAGTTAAGGTGACGGATAATAACAATACACTCATCATTAGTAATAATTTTTTCATTGTGAAATACCCTCTCTCAAATTGTATTTTGTGAAAATGATACACTTTTTTATAAATAGTTACAAGGGATTTTAATGAATGAAAACGCTTTAATTATATGAAAATGTTTTCATAGATTTATTTTGCAACAGTACTTATAAAAAATATAAAAACTGTAGGACTATTTATTTGTTTATATAGGTTTGGTAGTCAACAAAAAAGATGGTATTATAAAATATATAAGATTATGTAAAGGAGATATATATGGAATATGAAATTAAAACATTTGATGACCTATGTTTTCAAGGGTATGTCAAAACATTTAGTACCAAAGATAATCAACAGTTCACTGATATTCCTGAGTTTTGGGCGTCACTTCATGAATCAGGAAAGTTTGCTGAGTTACTAGAAAAAAGTGATGCTATGGGACCTGTAGGTATCAGTTATGGATACAACCCAGAGACAGAGACGTTTAATTACTTGATTGGTATTAGGAATACAACTGATACTATTGAAGGAACAGAAGTGGTTGAGTTTGATCCCACACGATTTGCTATCTTTAAAAGTGTTGGACCATTGCCTGATGCATTTCAAAGAACAATAAGTACTGTCCATCAACACTTCTTTAAACAGACAGACTTCGAGCGTGCTTCAGGTCCTGAGATTGAAATGTATGGTGAAGGAAATCCTGATGATGAATCCTATGAAGCATGGTATTTTGTTCCCATAAAAGCAAAATAAAACCTTGATAATTTTATCAAGGTTTTTATTTAGGAGTAGCTTTAAATTAGCTATTAGTTTATCATTTTTTGTTTTGAGTTAACCAGTCAAACAAGGCAAGAGCGGCTGCTTCAGGTCCTTTGCGTTCGAATCCTTCAATAGCAAGTTTGGTATATATTTGACCAACAGGAATGTTTTTCTCGAATAGTTTATCATAGGTTTTATCGATAATCTCAAGTGTTTGATCTTTACGTTGTAATGGTCCGAATGGATTTGCAAAGAAGGAAGTAACAACTCCTGTTTCGTTTGTGGTTCCTTTTGCTTTTCGCGCGCCTTCAATATAGGTTGCTTTGGCTTTTTCAGGATCATTAAACAAGACAATCGTTTCTTCATTTTCTTCAAAGTTGTTAGCATAAAGCAAAACATCGACAGGATATCCTTTTTGAATTGTTTGATATGTTGTAATTGGCAATATTACACGCGCATTTATCCGGTTAGGATTCATAAAGATGGCGCGATCCATTTCTTTAAATGAATATCCCATGTCCAAATCATCAAGCCGAACAAAGGCACCAATTTCTGTTCCATAGCCTTTGACGGTGTCGTCTTCAACTTTAAATGTTCCCATATCATCGAAAATGATTTTCATTTCTTTTAAATGATCTTCACTTAGTGTTCTAAATGCTTCTAAGCTTTCACTTTTTCCAGCGCCACTATCACCAATGATGGCGATGTTCGCAGATAATCCACTTTTGAGAGTTATGTTTACCATAGCACCGTGCATAGGTAAGTGTCCCCGATTTAACATTTTAACATTGTGTAATGTCAGAATCATTTTCTTCATATATCCAAAGTAATCGATATTTTCAGTATTGCTGACATACCCTACTAAAAGATCATTATCCTTGTCATCATAAAAGACAGTTTCTTTAGATCCATCACTATTTCGTGCCCCAAAGACATAGATTAAATCAGGAGATTGATTTTCGATATCTTCCTGGGTTGCGAGTTCAAACAGATTAGCCAGTGCAATCCCTTGTGATAGGAAGTCACGATGGAAGTATATATGGGTTAAAAACTCGCCGACCTTGGCTGGGTAACAGAAGAAGTGGTTTGTATTGATAGCCACATCTTTAAGAGGGTTCTTAAAGACTTCCTTAAACACACCTTCACGTTTATTCATGATAGGATACATAATGAACGGTGGGGTTAAGATGATTTTGTTAATTGTATTGATCTCAGTTAATATTTTGTATTGTTTTGGTAACTTGACATCAACATGCGATAAAACGAATCCAACATTAATTCCAGCATGAGCTTGTCGGTAAACGTTTGGATAGGTATTTGTAATATTGTGCTCAATTAACCGATATGTTGTTAAGATTAAATTGGCGAAGTTATTACTTGCTTTAATAAACTGATTATGTTCAATCCCACTAGTTATATTATCTTTTTGGATAAGGGCATAGCGTTCTAGATGTCGCCAATAAAAATAAAGCCCCTCAACAAAATCGATGATATCGGTTGTATCATCTAATATTTTTTGATAATCAGGATTGAGATTTTTTACCTCTTCGGTATCTAAGATCAGTAGTAACTTGAATAATTCAAGTAACGTATCGCTTAGTTCGCGTTCTTGACTAAAAGTTTCTAGTCGTTCAATGAGTAAGGCGTCTTCCTTTTTTTGTTGCTTAATATAATGCTTTAAGACCGTGTAAAACCCGGTAGACTCTAATAGTTCTTTGGAGGTTTTACAGTAGTTAAGCGAAAAATTCAGGATGACATTGTTTCTGTTATGCGAAAATTCTTTAATCATAGTTATCACTCCGTACGAGTATTTTACCAAACAATTATCAATTCTACACAATGTAAGTGTTTTCTTAAACGAGAAGTGTTACATGAAAATGTTTTCATTGTCAAAATACGTAAAGTAATGTTATCATAAAAGAACAAGGTGGTGAAATGATGGTTTTAAGTACAAGAAGTAACCATACAACAGACATAGAAACGGCGCTTTTAAGAGGGTTGGCAGATGATGGAGGACTATATGTTTTTGAATCATTACCAACGTTTTTTAACGTATCTTTAAAAACAGATAATTATAAAACGATAGCATATAAATTATTAGATCAGTTATTACCCTTTGAAGAGACAGAACTCATAAAACTTATTAATCAGGCATACGCCCAGTTTCCGAACGAGATTATTCCTATGACCCATCATGATAATCATAGTTATCTTGAACTGTTCCACGGGCCAACGTTATCATTTAAAGATATGGCCTTACAGATATTACCCCGATTGATAGAACATGTTAAGAGTCGTCAAGGAATTACAAAACAAACGCTAGTTCTAACCGCAACCTCTGGAGATACGGGTAGTGCAGCTTTAGCTGGATATGATGCATTTAAAGAGGCGAAAGTAATCGTATTGTATCCTAAACAAGGCGTGAGTCCATTCCAAGAACAACAGATGAATGATTATCAAGATGATAATCATCATATATATGGTATTGATGGACACTTTGATGATTGTCAACGCATTGTTAAAGAAGCCTTTTCCAAGATTGACCGTAATGAAGTGTTAGTGACCTCAGCAAACTCAATAAATATTGGCCGAATCATGGCTCAAATCATATATTATTTTGCTAGTTATAATACAATGGTAGATGCTCATAATTTAGACTATGGTCAACCGATTAATGTGGTTGTACCAAGTGGTAATTTTGGAAACGTTCTTTCATGTTATTACGCCAAACAAATGGGGTTACCAATTCATAAAATGATTATTGCATCTAATCAAAACAATGTCTTAACATCATTCTTTAAAACAGGTGTATATAGAGTTGAGGATACAATTAAAAAAAGTTACTCACCATCGATGGATATTTCGATACCAAGCAATCTTGAGCGTTACCTGTTTGACTTGCTTGATCGAAAACCAAAACGCATTAATGAACTGATGGAAAATCTCAAAAAAACAAATAAAATAGAGGTTCCAGAAGTCTTGGAACAAGAAGACTTCTATGCCAATTATGCATCTGAAGAAGACACATTGAACACGATTAGTAACGTATTTAAAAATAATAGAAAAATAATTGATCCTCATACCGCTGTCGCAAGAACGGTTTATGAAAAGTACATCAACGAAACTAACGACAACACACCAACTATGATTGTCTCAACAGCAAGTCCATATAAATTCTCAAAGGCTGTCTCAACAGCGCTTAACTTACCAAATGAAAAAGATTTAATGACGCAAATTGAACAAATTGGTCAATTGGATAAATCGCCATTAAATAAAACAATTGTAAAACTGTTTGATTCTTCCGTCAAAGAACAACAGTTAAGTAAAGATGATGCATTAGAAACGGTGTTGAAAAAACTTGAAATCTAATACGTTACGTATCCGTGTACCGGCAACGAGTGCAAACCTAGGTAGTGGGTTTGATATGACGGCACTCGCATTATCTCTTTATAATCAATTTGATATTAAACGGCATAATAAGTTAACCTTTATTGGATTTGATTCTGAGTTTATGACACCGAATAATTTAGTGTATCAGTCATATCTAAAAACGTTAAAAAAAGTTAAACCTAATGATGAGCCATTAACGCTATCAATAACACTAAGTATTAACGATATTCCTGTATCACGAGGACTTGGTAGTAGTGCAAGCTGTATTATCGCTGGAATCTTCGCAGCTAACTATTTTCACGAGTTAAATCTTGATTCTCATCATATATTTCAAATCGCTGTTGATATAGAAGGTCATCCGGATAATGTTGGAGCTGCTATATTTGGTGGACTTATTAGTGTCTTATCAGTCGACAAACGCTATGAAATACTCCACCATCCAACGCACAAGTCACTTGTATTTGAACTCTATATTCCAGATTTTAAAGGCAGCACACAAGAACTTAGAGATGTTTTGCCAACAGCCTTTCACCGGAATGATGTTGTCTATCAGTTAGAACGCGTTGCTGCCTTATTTAAAGGCTTTAATGATGGAGATATTCCTTTGTTAAAAGAAGCGACTAAAGACGGTATGCATCAGGATAAGCGTCTTGAATTATTACAATTGAATGAGCATGTGAAGCAGTTAACAAATGCTCATTGTGTTACGCTATTAAGTGGATCAGGACCAACGTTACTGCGAATCCGAAAAAAAGATACAGTTGTATCTCATATATCAACAGAACTTAAATCTAAACAGTCGTTACACATCAGTAATGGCACAACAACAGAGGTGTTAAAATGAAACAATATCAAGTCGCCATTGTTGGTGCAACAGGCTTAGTCGGCCAAACATTTTTAGAAATATTAAACAATAGTGCGTTACCCATTAAAACATTACGCCTTTTCGCATCTGAGAAGTCAGAAGGGAAAACATTGTATTATAAAGATACGCCTGTGACAATAGAAATCATCCGTCCAGGTGTCTTTAAGGATATTGATTTTGCCTTATTTAGTGTGGGAAGTTTACTCAGTAAGCAATATGCCAAACAAGCAAACGAAGAAGGCTGTGTTGTAATTGATAACTCAAGTGCGTTTCGTTTTGATGATGACATTCCATTAGTTGTTCCAAGCATTAATAGTGATGA
>JAASSV010000017.1 GCA_021767685.1 Caryophanales bacterium
GATCGTTTAAATCAAATTAAAGCGCGTTTTGAAGAGATAAATCAATTGTTAATGCAAGAAGATGTTGTAACTGATATCGATAGATTAACAGAATTATCAAAAGAACGTAGCGAGTTAGAACCTATTGTTGAACTGTATAATACTTACCAAGAAGCTTTATCAACAGTTGATGACCTAAAAGAAATGACGCATGAGACAGATCCTGAAATTGTTGAAATGGCTGAAATGGAATTAATGGAAGTTAAAGAAAAAATCCCTAAATATGAAGAACAACTACAACGCTATTTGGTACCTAAAGATCCCAATGATACGAAGAACGTTATCGTTGAAATCAGAGGCGCAGCTGGGGGTAGTGAAGCCAACATTTTTGCAGGAGATCTATACCGGATGTATACCAAGTATGCGGAACATATGGGATGGACCATTGAAGTCACTAACGCAGAACCAAGTGATGCGGGAGGATATAGTCAGATTGAATTTACCGTATCGGGTAAAAATGTTTATTCGTACTTAAAATATGAATCTGGAGCACATCGGGTGCAACGGGTACCAGCAACAGAATCACAAGGGCGTATTCATACATCAACTGCGACAGTATTAGTTTTGCCTGAGGCAGAAGATATCGAAGTGGACTTGAACATGAAAGATTTACGGATTGATACCTATCGCTCTAGTGGTGCTGGGGGACAAAGTGTTAATAAAACAGATAGTGCTGTTCGTATTACCCATGAACCAACAGGAACGATTGTCACCTGTCAAGATGGAAAAAGTCAGCACGAGAATAAAGCCAGCGCATTACGGATTTTAAAAGCGCGGTTATATGATCAAAAAATGCAAGAACAAATGGAAAAAGAAGGCGAGGAACGTCGTAGTAAAATCGGTAGTGGTGATCGCAGTGAGAAAATCAGAACTTACAATTATCCACAAAACCGTGTGACAGACCATCGTATTAACTATACTATAAAACAATTAGACCGTGTCATTGATGGGAAACTAGAACCTGTTGTTGATGCCTTAATTGATGAAGAATTTAAACGTAAATTAGAAGGAGAAGAGTAAGCTATTTACTCTTCTTTCGTAACTTGAGGGTGATATTATGCCAACCTATAAAGAAGCGTTACAAATTAATGAGCAGTATGCCTTAGATAATCAAAAAGAAACAACAGGGATCAAACTGTTATTATTACATTTCTCCCAATTAAGCAATACGGAACTCTTCCAACAGTTTGAAGAAGAGATGCCAGAAGCCGATTATAAGGCCTTTTTGTATGGTGTAGACCAATATGTCGTTAAAAACATTCCGGTCCAACACATCACACAAAAAGAGTATTTCTATGGATATGAGTTCTTTGTTAATCAAGATGTATTGATTCCACGCTTTGAAACAGAAGAACTGGTAGCCAATCTGCTGCTTATCTATGATGATGTCTTTAACCAAGCCCCTGTTGATGTTGTGGATATTGGTACGGGGAGTGGGTGTTTAGCCATCACATTAGATAAGGAAGAAGGCAACATGACCGTATCAGCGTCAGATATCTCACCAAAAGCACTTGCGGTTGCGAAGAAGAATAATGATATGTTAGATGCTGATGTGACCTTTTATGAAGGCGATATGCTCCAACCATTTAAAGGAAAACAATTTGATATTTTAGTCTCTAATCCTCCATATATTCCATCTGATGAGGCGGTTGAACACCTTGTGAAGGATAATGAACCTCATATCGCATTATTTGGTGGGACCGATGGACTTGATTTTTATCGTATCATTATAGAAGAAGCAAAGACGATTCTTAAAGACCGTTTCATAATTGCGTTTGAACATGCCTATGATACAAAGGATGCGATTAAGAGATTGGTTGAAGAACACTTTGATGATGTTGAGATTCGACAACTGAAGGATATGCAAGGAAAAGATCGCATGACCTTCGTGATAAAAAAATAAGAAAAAAAGTATATATATCTTTAATATATATAATGAAGAGATGATAAACACCTTACTTGACAAACCAAGTTTCGTGTGTATAACATAATAGAGAAAGTGAGGCGAAACAATGGCAGATAAATTAGTAATTGTTGAGTCACCAAGTAAATCTAAAACCATATCGCAATACTTAGGCGATGACTATCATGTCTTATCGTCAAAGGGACATATACGTGATCTAGCGATAAAAGGTAAGGGTGGCTTAGGCTTAGAATTAGAGAATGATTTTAAACCACAATACACTGTGATTAAAAATAAAAATAAAATTGTAAAAGAGTTGAAGAAAGCAGCTAAAAAAGCTGACGAAATCTATTTGGCAACTGACCCGGATCGTGAGGGAGAAGCCATTAGTTGGCATTTAAAAGAAACGCTTAATACAAAAGATAAACCAACAAAACGCGTTATCTTTAACGAAATTACACGGGATCGAGTAAAAGAAGCATTCGATCATCCGCGTGATATTGATTATGATCTTGTATCAAGTCAAGAGACACGTCGTATCCTCGATCGAATTATTGGATTTAAGTTATCCAAGTTATTACAAAATAAGATTAAATCTAAATCAGCAGGACGCGTTCAAAGTGCCGCATTAAAAATGATTGTTGAACGAGAAAAAGAAATCGAGGCTTTTGTTCCTGATGAGTACTGGAAAATTAAAGCCATCTTCCCTGCGTTTGAAGCGGAACTAGATAAAATAGACGGCGAAAAAGCAGAATTATCAAATGAAGAAGAAGCGATGGAAGTAGTGAATAACTTAGAAGACACGTTTACTATTGATAAAGTGGATACACGTAATCGTAAACGTCAATCTAAATTACCGTTCACAACATCAGCTATGCAGCAAGAAGCATCTACGAAATTGAACTTTAGTTCAGCAAAAACAATGTTGATTGCCCAACGTTTATATGAAGGTATTGAACTGGATGATGAGACTGTAGGTCTAATCACATATATGCGTACGGATTCAACGCGGATGAGTGATACGTTTATTAATCCGGCGATGTCGCATATTGAATCAACTTACGGTAAAGAATATAAAGGGCATTATAAGAAACCGAAAAATGGTAGTAACACCCAAGATGCTCATGAGGCAATTAGACCGACAAGTGTTGAACATACACCAGAAGATGTCAAACCGTATTTAAAACGTGATGAGTATAAACTATACCGCTTAATTTACTTACGTGCACTGGCATCATTAATGAAAGCAGCAACATTAGAATCAACGTCTTTAGCGCTTAAAAATAATAAATATCACTTCAAAGCAACAGCTCAAAAGCTTGTGTTTGATGGGTATTTAAAAGTATATGATTATGAAACAGTCACAGATCAAAAATTACCTGAGTTTAGTGAAGGTGAATCGGTGAAACACGATCGTATTGAACCGACACAACACTTCACATCACCACCTGCTAGATTTACGGAGGCAAAATTGATTAAGGAGATGGAAGAAGTGGGTATTGGTCGTCCATCAACTTACTCACAAACCATTTCTACGTTGAAAAAACGGAAGTATGTTTCAATGAAATCAAAAGCATTTATGCCGACTGATCAAGGACGTTTAACAATTGAGAAGTTAGATGAGTTCTTTGCGCAAATCATTAGTGTGGACTATACCGCACGAATGGAAAAAGTATTGGATGAAATCTCAATGGGTAATGAGGATCAAACAAAGATTATTTCTAGTTTTTATCATTCCTTTATCCCAATGGTTGAAAATGCGAATAAGCATATGGAAAAAATTGCACCTAAGTTTACCGGTGAAACATGTCCAAAATGTGGACATAAGATGGTCTATCGTCAGTCTAAGTATGGAACTTTCGAAGCGTGTAGTAATTTCCCTGAATGTAAATACATTAAACAAAATAAAGAAGAAGAAAAGGTTGAGCCTGAATCAACTGGCGTAACGTGTGCGAAATGTCAAACAGGAACAATTGTTAAACGTGTCGCAAAAAGTGGCCGTAACAAAGGAAACACTTTCTATGCCTGTGACAATTTTCCAAAATGTCGTAATATTTTACAATATAAACCAACAGGAGATACCTGTCCTGAATGTGGTAAGTTATTAATGAAAGATGACGATGGTGTGGTTATGTGTCAAGATCAAAAACAGTGCGGATATAAAGAGTAAAAGCGTTTACACAAATGAAAATAACAACTCTTTGTTGTCTAAAGATTAAAAATGGTCAATGAGGTTTTGATGTTGTTCTATCGCGTTGATAAGCCAAAAAATTTTTTTTGGCACGCCTGTGCGACAAAACTGGTTTTATGAAAAAACTTCTTGAAATCTATTGACATATTTCACAAAAACGTGTTATATTAAAGATGCGACTTAGTCGCAACTTATCCCTTACATAGCATGGTGAATAATTTATTTATTCACACATCCCCTTCCTTAATCCGCCGAGAGGCGGATTTTCCCTTTTTTAGGGACTTTTTTTTTATTATGATGGTAAGAGAAAGAATCGTATGTTATAATATGCAGTGATTTTAAAGGAAGTGAAGATATGGGTTTTTTTAAAAATTTATTTTCAAGTAAAGCAAAAAAAGAAAAAGCACGCAAATATAAAATTGGTATGGATAAAACACGTGAAGGTGTGTTATCTAACTTAAAAGATGTTATTGAGTCATCGCAAACGATTGATGATGAGTTGTTTGATGACATTGAAGAAATATTCATCATGGCAGACATGGGTGTTGACACTGTTGTTAAATTTGTTGATCACTTAAAAGCAACAGTTAGTGATCAAAAGATACAAACTGCTGAAGACTTTAAAGAGTTAATCATTGATGAAATGTTTAAGTTATATGTTCAAGATGAGATTGTAACCTCCAATTTAGACATTGAAGATGATAGACTAAATGTTGTTTTGTTTGTGGGTGTCAATGGTGTTGGTAAAACGACAACGATTGCTAAAGTGGCGCATGAATATATTAACAAAGGCAAAAACGTGTTAATGGTCGCAGGGGATACATTCCGTGCAGGAGCGATTGAGCAATTAGAAACTTGGGCGCATCGCGTCGGAAGTGACTTTTTTTCAAAGCCCGCCAAAAGCGACCCATCAAGTGTGATGTTTGATGCATTAAACTATGCCAAAGATAATAATATTGATCTTGTCTTATGTGATACAGCTGGACGATTACAAAATAAAAAGAACTTGATGAATGAACTAGAAAAGATTCATCGTGTTATAGGTAGAGAAGTCTCTAATGCACCACACGAAACGTTATTAGTGATTGATGCAACAACAGGTCAAAATGGACTCTCGCAAGCAAAAATATTTAATGAAGTAACCACTTTAAGTGGTATCGTGTTAACCAAACTTGATGGTACAGCAAAAGGTGGTATTGCCTTAGCGATTAAAGAAGAACTAGGCATACCAATAAAATATGTTGGACTCGGTGAGGGACTTGACGATTTAGAACACTTTGATTTAGAAGAATATATGTATGGTTTATTTAGTGGGTTGTTTTAAATGAAGACATTAGAAGATTCGTTATATTTACAACGGCTGTATGATTTTTATGGTAAATTATTAACCAAGAAACAACAGGGGTATTTTGAAGCTTACTATTTCAATGATTTTTCCATCACAGAAATTGCTGAAAACCACCATATTAGTCGGAATGCGGTATTTGATCAGTTAAAACGAGTTGAACAGAAATTAGAGGAACATGAAAACACATTAAACTTATATCATACTTACCAAAAACGTGAAGGACTTTTAGATAAAATGCTAAAGTCTGATGATATAGAAGAAATCAAAACATTAATACACAAAGTAAAGGAAATTGAGTGATTTTATGGCATTTGAAAATTTAAGTGATCGTCTTCAGATGGCGATGCGTCGTGTAACTGGAAAAGGGCGCTTAAATGAAAAAGATATTGATGAAATGATGCGTGAAGTACGTCTTAGCTTGCTAGAAGCGGATGTCCATTTTCGTGTTGTTAAACAATTCACCAAAGGTGTAAAAGAAAAAGCCAAAGGTGAAAAAATATTAAAAGGACTTAACCCTGGACAACAAGTTGTTAAAATCGTTCGCGATGAGTTAGAAAAAATCATGGGTGAAAAAGCTGTCCCATTAAATGTAAAAGATCAAGGATTAAGTATCATTATGCTTGTTGGATTACAGGGTGCAGGGAAAACAACCACAGTTGGTAAACTTGCAAAATTTTTACAAGATAAGCAAAATAAAAACCCGATGTTAGTCGCGTTAGATGTTTATCGTCCAGCAGCAATTGATCAGTTAAAAACGATTGGACAAGAACTAGACATGCCTGTGTTTGAAAAAGGAACGGATGTTAATCCTGTTCAAACAGCCAAAGAAGCATTAGGCTTCGCGAAAGATCATAATCATGATGTTTTAATTATTGATACAGCAGGTCGTTTACAAATTGATGAAAAAATGATGCAAGAGTTAATTGATATTGAAGCAGCCGTTAATCCAGATGAAATATTATTAACAATTGATGCGATGACAGGACAAGATGCTGTAACAACAGCAAAAGGATTCCACGATCAATTGCCAATCTCTGGCGCAATATTAACGAAGTTAGATGGAGATACACGTGGTGGAGCTGCACTGAGTTTACGTCAAGTGACACAAGTGCCTATTAAGTTAATGGGTCTTGGGGAAAAACTTGATCAACTCGAAATTTTCCATCCTGAACGTATGGCATCTCGTATCTTGGGTATGGGTGATGTCTTAACACTCGTTGATAAAGTGACTGAAAATATCGATGAAACTGATATGATGTCGATGATGGAAAAAATGATGAGTGGAAACTTCAATTACAATGATTATATTAAACAACTTAAGATGATTAAACGCATGGGCTCACTTGGTGGAATTTTGAAGTTGATTCCTGGCGTCGGTAAAGCACTGAAAAATCAAGATATTGATGAAAAACAGTTAGTTTATGTTGAAGCAATGATTTCATCAATGACTAAGGAAGAACGTAAACAACCACGTCTTATTGAAAAGAGCAGTTCACGAAGACGACGTATTGCCAAAGGTAGTGGACGTAAAGTCAGTGATGTGAATCGACTAATCCAAACGATGCAGCAACAATCTAAAATGATGAAGCAAATGAAGAATATGGATCCATCGAAAATCAATCCTAATAACCCTCTTGGAAGTATGCCGAAACAAAAGGCTAAAAAAGGTAAAGGGAAAGGTAAAGGACGTTTTCGATTCTAAGTAATTAAAAAACAGTGATTACCAACTTTGGTAATCACTGCAGACTGTTGACAAACAGGAGTTAATAAAAGAAAATCGATTATGTTTGTAAAATTGATATGATATCTCTAAAGTAGACACTATAAAAAAAGTAATCAATAAGATTATGAGTAGTTAATTATAGTAAGATACTTTGGAGTTTTTTTTATAGGGGAAGAAAACTAAATATGGTAAATTAGAAAAGGATCAGATACTAGAAAGATATCATATTGGAGGAAGTCCTTTGATATCCTCTATCCTTCATTGGACATGTTAATATAATTTTAATAAATTGGGTCATATATGACCTTTATTTTTTCAGGGTGTTTTTATATAATGATTTCATGGAAATATATATGGGGGGGGGAATAACTATGATTATACTTAACGATACTTAAATGTGTGTGTTTACAGGAAGTTTTCAGGTCGTTTCTTTAGGTAAACTAACATTTTAGGTATATAAAAAATAATATAAAAGGGAGATATAACATGTTTAAAGGGATTCGTAAACCAGTCTCGAATAAAGAGGCTTTGGCTTATATTTATATTTTGAGAAAAATCAAGAAATTTTTGGCACTGATTGGAATTTTAGGTATGGTATGGAGTTATATACCATGGGATGCCATTTATGCTGAAACAAAAGCTTTAGACAATCAAAATAATGAAACTAATGTATTGTCTAAAAATAGCAATTCAAATGCTTATCAATTAGATGAAAGTTTTGATTTGTCTAAAGTACCTGTAGTAACAGAAGATGTTTCAAAAAGAAATGCTAGTGAGAAATATTTCAAGAAATTGGATGGAACATATGAAGTGGCTTTATATGAAGATATCATACATTTTTTTGAAAATGGAGAATGGCATCAGGTAAATAATAGTCTAATAGATAATGGTGAAAGTTTTGAAAACAAAGCAAACAAGTTCAAGATAAATTTTCCAAAAAAACTTGATGATAATAAAAGCATAAAGCTTAAAATGAATCAGTATAAAATTGATTGGAGTATATTGAATATTGATACTTCAGCAATCCAAGTTGATAATGATAAAGAACAATCAAATAATATTAAAGAACTCAACAATATTTATCAGTCAGTATTTTATCCTAGTATACAACAGAATGTTGATATAGAATATATTATTTCAGGTGCTCAAGTAAAAGAGAATATAATTCTAAATGAGTATATAGAGGATTTTAGCATGACTTTTGAGTATAAACTCAACGACTTAGAGTTAGTTGAACAGAATGGTAGAATGATTTTCATAAATGATATAGGTGAAGAGATATTTGTCTTTAGTGATTTATTTATGATTGATGATAATATGAACGAATCATATGATGTTGATTTCTCATACGTAAAGACAGGTACAAAAGAGTATGAAATCACCATAAAACCAAATGATGAATGGTTAAAGAATGCTGAATATCCTGTGAAAATTGATCCAACTATCGACAGTTATAACAAGTCTATGTCAATATACGATACTTATGTTTCAGAGGCAAATCCAACATCAACATACTCTGGTTCTTCATATTTAAGAATGAGTAATACAGCATCTAATGCAGAGTATAGAGGGTTGTTGTATTTCTTGTTACCTTCAACAGTAATGGATAAAGTTATCACGTATGCTAAATTGGAGTTTACAAAACTAAATGTTTCGACAGGAGCACAAATTAATGCCTATAAAAATACAGAAACTTTTACTAGTAGTTCTGCAACTTGGGAGAATAAACCCAGTTATAACTCTACTGTAGTAGATTATTATACTGTTGATTCTAGTACAGATTTTATTTACGATATAACACAACCTGTCAAGGAGTGGCAAGCAACTGGAAACACAAGAACAACAGGTTTTACGTTTAAGCTAGATGAGAATTATGGATCATATAATGCAGTTTATCAAATGGGGGCTAGTTCTTCTTTAAGACCGAGAATTAGTATAGGATATGAAGAACCTGCAGGATTAAAAGATTATTGGACGTATACATCACAAGATATGGGATTAATTGGAACGGGATACATTTCAGATTATACAGGTAATCTTACTTGGGTTAGGAATGAGTACTCACTAGATAATGAATTTTTATCCATGAATCTTAACTTTTATTACAATATCTTTGATCGTTCAACTAATATTGGATATGGTGATGGTTGGAAAACCAACTATGATATGCAAATTGTAGAAGATAATACAACTGGTCTGACTAAATACTATCTATCTAAACCCGACGGTAATAAGGTCTATTTCATGAATAAAGAATGTAATAATATATATTCATATGTGGATGAATGCTCAGCAATAGCTGAAGATGGTTCTAGAATGGTATTAGATTGGATAGATAGTAATGGAAGCACTTCAAATTTTACTGTTACAACAACGAATGATATCAAATATTTATTTGATGGAGAAAATAAACTAACACAAGTGACAAATACGAAAACAAATTATAGCATAGATATAACCTATCAATCTAGTGGTTTATCTGGAGTCGATAGTGTTATTAATTATATAAATGACGAGGCTGGAAATATAATTGACTTTAGCTATGGTGATGACAACTATTTAAATATAACTAAGTTAAAGTTAATTCAAGAAGATAGTTCATTTAGAGTAGTAGAAGAACATGAATATAAATATGATATGTATAATAACTTGGATTCAATAACTCAGAGATATCGATACGGTACAGGTATTTATGAACATGACACCTTTGTAACTGCGAATAAGTTAGAGTATATGTTTAATAGCGATAATGTCTTTCAGAATGCATATCAAATAAATGATGGATTCCGAGTTGATTACGAGTATGATACACAAAAACGTGTAAACAAGATAGAGATATCTGATGTTGGTGGTGAGATAAGTAATACTACTGTATCTTATCAAACAAATAGAACCATATATACTGATTATGAAGGGAATAAGGTCTATTACACTTTTGATAATTATGGTCATACAATAAACATTATTGATTCTTTTGGAAACAGCTCTTTTTATAGGTATGCAGGTCTATTTTCAAAGATTTATAATCCCAACACAATGGAAAATAATTATAGTACATCTGATTATTATTTTGATTATGCTAATATGCTACCAAATTATTACATAAACCATGCTCTGTTAGAATCATCTGATCTAATAAAACAACAACAAAACCCTTTAAATAATCATAGTTTTGAAGAAGGATCTACCGGATCAGGATGGAATACCAATGGCAGTGTTACATTTGTTACTGATGAGTCAGTATTAGGGGGCAAATCTGCAA
>JAASSV010000001.1 GCA_021767685.1 Caryophanales bacterium
AACATTACGCTTCAATGACAATGGAGGATACTTTGATTTAGCGCCTGTAGATGGGGCGGAAGATTGTCGGCGTGATATTGTATTGGAACTTGAAAAAATAGGATTCATTATGGAAGCTTCTCATCATGAAGTAGCGCCAGGACAACATGAAATTAACTTCGAATTTGAAAATGCATTACAAGCATCTGATTCCTTACAACTGTTTAAGCTTATTGTTAAAAATGTGGCAAAACGTCATGGATTACATGCAACATTTATGCCAAAACCAATCGCAAGTATTAACGGTTCAGGAATGCATACAAACTGTTCGCTATCTGATAAAGATGGAAATAATGCATTTTATGACAAAGATAAAGATTTGCAACTAAGTACAACGGCCAAACAATGGATTGCCGGAATTATTAAACATGCTCGTGGATTTACTGCATTAACCAACCCAACGGTAAACTCGTATAAACGCTTAGTCCCAGGATACGAAGCACCATGTTATATTTCCTGGAGTGACGCGAATCGCAGTGCGATGATTCGTATCCCTGCTAAACGTGGAAAAGCGACGAGAACGGAAATTAGAAGTGTAGATCCGTCTGCAAATCCTTATTTAGCTTTTAGTGTTATCTTAGCGAGTGGACTTGATGGAATTGAAAACAAGTTAGATGCCATTGATCCGGTTTATATCAATTTATATGAGTTAACTCGTAGTGAGAGAGAAGAACAAGGAATTAAAAACTTACCTGAAAACTTAAAAGACGCCTTAAAAGCATTAAAAAATGATGATCTTATTCAAAAAGCTCTCGGTAAGCACGTTACTGATAGGTTTGTTTTCGAAAAACAACTAGAATGGGATGACTTTAGATTAAGTGTCACTGAATGGGAGATAAAAAAATACTTACGTGTTTTCTAAAAATCATGTAAACTAGAAGTATCAAGTTACATGAAGAGGTGACACAAATGAATATTGTTGTAATTGGTGGCGTAAGTTATGACACAATTATTGATGTGGATGAACTGAAGATTAACAGTGAAGATCAAAGTATTTTTGCCAAAGATAAACGTCATAGTATTGGTGGAACGGGTGCTGGTAAATCGCTTGCATTAGATGTTTTAGGACATAAGAATCATCTATATACCGTAATTGGAAATGATCCAGAAGGCCAGGTTATTAAAGAGTATTTTAATAAAACAGGGATTACTGTCTCATACTGTAAGGCAGACCACTCAATATGCCACACTAATATTATGTATGGTGAAGGAAATAGACTTAGTATCTTTACACAAGTTCCAACAGAATCAGAAACTAGTTACTCAAAAAGTAATAACGACATACAAGAAGCCGATTTAATTTTTCTAAATATTGATACATTCACAAAACACTATTTTAAAGACATTGCTCAATCAAGCGCATTACTAGTGGTAGATGTGCATGACTATGATGAGGGAAACACCTATCATCAACCATTTATAGATCTTGCAGATATTGTTGTTGCAAGCGCGGTAAATATTCCTGAACAAGAGACCTTTTTAGCCCGTCTTATAGATTCTGGTAAAGAGTTAGTTGTCTTAACGAGAGGGAAAAATGGATATATTGCAATGGATAACAAGAAAACAATTTACCAAGGACCAGGATATACATTAGATAATTTTGTTGATTCTAATGGCGCAGGAGATGCATTTACAGCATCGTTAAGTGTACAATATCTACTAACTAAAAATATAGGGAAATCGCTTGAATATGCCAATTTATGTGGAGCTATAGCATGCACAAGTCATGACTTATTTCCTTTGGATTTAGATAAAAGTTTCATAACCAAGACATTAAAAAACCAGTAGAATCTACTGGTTTTTTGTTTCATTAATCAATGCGTTTATTTCATCAAGGCTAAACTCGTATTTACTATTACAAAACTGACAGGTTGTTTCAACAACTTCTTCTTCATCATATAATGATTGAAGTTCTTCTTGTCCAAGCGAGAGTAATCCTTTTTCAAATTTTTCTTTCGAACACGGACAATGATAATGAAGGTCTAACGTTTCTAATAAGGTGTAATCACCATCTGTCATCTTGTCGATAATTTCCTCTGGTGTTAAGTTATCTTGGATCATTTCACTAACTGGTGGCAATTCTTTTAACCGTTTCTCAATCTTGTTTAGGGTTTCATCTGAGATTCCTGGCATAACTTGTAATATAAAGCCACCACTTGCTAGTATAGAGTTATCTTCATCAACTAATACACCAAGCCCAACAGCACTTGGGATTTGTTCACTAGCAGTAAAATAATAAGCAAAATCTTCAGCAATTTCACCGGTTTGAATTGGTGCACTTGAAGTAAAAGGTTGCTTTATCTTTAAATCTTTTGTGACATGAATAAAGCCATTTCCTACGGATTGTCCAACATTAAGTTTACCACTATTGTACTGTAGAAAAACATGATTGTTTTCAAGATATCCACGAACGTGTCCTTTAGCATTTGCGACAGTAACCATATTGCCTATAGGACCATCACCTTCAACACGAATCGTGAGTTCTTGTTCACCTTTGTACATTGCACCCATAGTTACTGATGCGGTTAATAAACGACCAAATGCAGCGGCACTTGTTGGCCATAAATCATGTATTTTTTGTGCTTCATTAACAAGATTTGTCGATCGGGTTGCATAAATTCTAACCGAATCCTCAAATCCATACGCTTTTACTAAATAATCTTTCATATTATCACCGCACCTATTATATCACGTTTTTTCTAAATTTAAAGTCATTAACATTGCAATTGTTTAGTGAATTATGTAAAATATAAACACTGTTTTAATGAGGTGACAAAATGTTTAAAATTAAAGATATAGAATTAAAGAATAAAGTCGTTGTGGCGCCAATGGCTGGAGTAACTAATCATGCGTATCGATCGATTATGAAAGAGTTTGGTGCAGGGTTAATCTACACTGAGATGGTTAGTGATAAAGCCCTTGTTCATGGGAATGAAAAGACCTTTAAGATGCTTTATATTGATGAGGATGAGAAACCAGTAGCCATACAATTGTTTGGATCTGAAGTTGATACGATGGTTAAGGCAGCTAAAATTATTGAGGAGCATGCCAATTGTGATATTTTAGATATCAATATGGGATGTCCTGTTAAAAAAGTAACAAAAACAGGTGCGGGGTCAAAATTGATGACAACGCCTGAGTTAACAGAAGACATTGTTCGTTCAATAGTTGAAGCGGTGGATATCCCTGTCACTGTTAAAATAAGAAGTGGCTGGGATCATCACAGTATTAATGCTGTTGAAATTGCAAAACGGTGTGAACGGGCTGGAGCTAGTGCTATTGCTGTACATGGACGTCCGAAATCGCAACTCTACCGTGGAAAAGCTGATTGGAGCATCATAAAAGATGTTAAAGATGCGGTATCTATTCCTGTTATTGGAAATGGCGACATTACTAGCCCAGAAAAAGCGAAACAAATGCTTGAAGAGACTGGATGTGATGCCATTATGATTGGTCGAGCAACCCAAGGGAATCCATGGATTATAAAGCAGACAGTTGAGTATCTAGAGTCTAATGACTATGATAAGGATATTTCTAGTGATCGAAAAATTAAAATGATGATTGATCACATGGATCGTTTGATTGATTTAAAAGGTGAGAAACTAGCGATGCTAGAGATGAGAACACATGGGCCATGGTACATCAAAGGCATGAAAAACGCTACATACATGAAACGGGAAATGGCTCAAATAAAGGATAGAGAATCATTTATAGAAATGGTTAATAAATATAAAAACGAATCAATTACTTGATTCGTTTTTTTGTTATATAAGGTTCATAAGTACTATATTGATTTTGTGATAATTCAACATCTAAATAGGTTCCAGTATCCTCATAAGATTGATGTATAATATGAGCTTCTTCATTAAGTTTCGATACAATATCACCATCTTTGAAGGGAATCAATAAGGATACGGCTCGATAATCCTTGAAAAGCTGATCCTCAATAAATGTTTTCGCTTTTTCAATTCCTTCAGGATCTGTTAATGAGATAACGATGTTAGGAAAGAAATGTGGTGATATCGAGGTTTCTAGTAAATCCGCCTTGTTATAAATATAAAGCGTTGGGATATCAGTAACTCCGATATCTTTTAATGTTTGTTGGGTTGTTTCTATTTGTTGATCATGATGTGGGTTACTAGCATCAACAACGTGAATAAGATAATCCGCTTCAGTTATTTCTTCAAGAGTTGATTTAAAAGCCTCCACTAAGCCATGTGGTAAATGTGAAACAAAGCCGACGGTATCGGTTATAATGTAGTTTTTATTCGATTCTGGAGCTATTTTTCGGGTTGCGGTTTCTAGCGTGGCAAATAACATGTCTTTTTCTGTAACATGCTTGTCCGATGGTGAATGATATTTCACTAATGCATTCATCAACGTGCTTTTTCCAGCATTGGTATATCCCACAATAGCGGCTTTTATAATAGGTGACTGTTGTCGTTTTCGACGCTGTATTTGTCGAGACTGTACAACACTTTTTAATTCTTCTTTAAGTTTTGTACGTTCTTTTTCAATCTTTCTTCGGTCGGTTTCCAGTTTCTTTTCTCCAGGACCTCTTGAACCAATTCCCCCTTGTTGTCGTTCTAATGAGGGTCTTAATCCCTGTAATCTTGGTAGCATATACTCAAGTTGTGCTATTTCTACTTGTAACATCGCTTCTTTTGTCTTAGCTCGTGTGGCAAAAATGTCGAGGATAAGAAGTGTCCGATCAATCACACGACAGTTTAAGATTTCCTCTAAGTTTCTAATTTGAGACCCGGATAATTCATCATTAAATACGCATATGTCTGCGTCTAGATTAGATACAAATGTAGCGATTTCCTGGGCTTTTCCTGAGCCAATATATGTTGCTGGATTAATTGATTTTAGTGTTTGCGTAAAGGTGTAGACTACCTCTAGATTTCGTGCATGTGCTAGATTAGCTAATTCTTCCATGTAGTAATCAATCAAACCATCTTGTCTAATGTCTGGTCCGACGAGTATTGCTTTTTGCATGTTATCATCTCCTGTAGAATAATAATAGCATTAATAAAAAGAAAGCGCAATAGAGCGCTTTCTAAATATTATAAACCACATTTTAATTGTGCATTACAGTTGGTGCATGTATGACATCCACCAAGATCTTCTACGGTACCTTCTAAACAAATAGGGCATATATCTCCAACATCTACACCAATGTTTCGATCTTGTCTATCAGCACGTAATCCTTTTGTTTTTGTTTCTTTAGGTTCTTTTTTCTTTTCATCGACTTCAACGCCTAGTTCAGCGATATCCACCTGTTTAGGTTGTGATGATTTTTCATCTTCATCTTTAGATAAAGATAAGACTTGTGTATCACGTGATCCATCGACATAAACGGTTCCACCTTTAGCACCACCGTTGTACAATCTCATGTAAACATCTTCTACTTCTTCAACAGAATAGCCTTTAGGGGCATTAACTGTTTTTGAGATTGATGAATCTACCCAATTTTGGATAGTACATTGAATATCAACGTGTGCTTCTGGTGATAATTCCATAGCACTTACAAAGGTATCTGGTAACGTATCTTTAGTTAACTCAGGATGTTTATCAAGATACTCGTTTACGATTGGTGCATTAACTTCAATGTATTTACCTAAACGTCCACTGCGGAAGTAGGTAAAGGCGAAGTATGGCTCAAGTCCAGTTGAAACCCCAACCATAGTACCTGTTGATCCAGTTGGTGCAATCGTTAATAAGTGTGAATTACGGATACCATATTTGACGATATCATCTTTAATATCTTGTGGTAATTTTTTAATATAACCACTTTGAATGAATTGTTCTCTGTTTCCTTTTTCGTCTAAGAATGGGAATGGTCCTTTTTTCTTAGCGATATCAATTGAAGCACGGTAAGCAGTTGTTGCGATAAAGTTAAATAACTTGTCAACTAAGCGATTTCCTTCTTTTGATCCATATCGCTTTCCTGACCAGATTAAGAGATCATGTAATCCCATAATACCCAGTCCTATACGGCGTTCACCAAGCGCTTGTTTTTTATTCTCTTCAAGGAAGTAATGTGTTTTATCAATAACATTATCTTGTAATGAAATAGCTGTTTTTACAGTATTTTCAAGTTGTTCCCACTTAATTTCTTTGCTTTCTTTATCAACCATATTAGCTAAGTTAATAGCTGCTAAGTTACAAACAGAATACGGTGCTAGAGGTTGCTCACCACAAGGGTTAGTTGAAACAACTTTTTGATTATACCCTTTAGCATTTGTCATTTCGTTGGCATTATCGATAAAGAAGATGCCAGGTTCAGCAGAATATGTAGCACAAATGTTAATTAAATTCCAAAGTTCGCGAGCTTTAATCGTATGATAGTCTTTAATAGGATAGCCCATTGCTTCCCATTCTCTAACATCTCCTACTTCTCCCCATTTTTCATCATAGACTTCTTTTAACTCATCATTGTAGTTGTCAATGTCAGGGAAACGTAAGGTGTAGTCAGCATCATTTTGAATAGCGTCCATAAATTCTTTAGTGATTGCAACACTGATATTAGCTCCACTTAGGAAATCAGGGTCATTAACATCATAATGACCGCCTTTATTGATGCGTTCAAATGCGGTATCAACTATTTTTTTAGAGAAGACACCAGGATTTGATTTAGATTGTTCTAAAATATATTCGTTAATTTCGATTTCTGATTCAGTTAACGGTACAAATTTCAATTTGTTCTTAGCTGCATTAACAATAAGTGGATCATCTAAAGAATCAATTAAAAATTGTAATATTTTTGGATTTTGCATTTTTGAAATAATGAACTGTACGATATCTGGATGCCAGTCAGCAAGCATAATCATTTGTGCTCCACGACGTGATCCACCTTGTTCAACAAGGTGAGTTAATTGGCTTAAATCATTTAACCAACTAACAGCGCCACTAGACTTTCCATTAACACCTTTAGCTAAGGCGTTTTTAGGTCTTAAGGTGCTTCCGTTAGTTCCAACACCACCACCGCGACTCATGATTTCCATTACTTGTTTACGATGGTCACTAATACCACCACGTGAGTCTTCAATAAATGGCATTACGAAGCAGTTAAAGTATGTTACATTGGTTTCACTACCAGCACCAAATAAAACACGTCCTGCAGGGACTAAGTTAAGTGAAGAAACCTCTTTGTAGTACTGATCTATGACGTCTTGTCCTTCATCTTCACCTAAATGGTGAGCGAGACGTTTAGCAATTTGTTCAAAGTAAAGTTCAAGGGGTTTATCAATTTGGCGGATATTACGCACAATAACACCGTCTTTATCTGCATCTTCAGCATTGACGATATATTCTTTCTCAAGTTTAACATAGACTTTATGACCCTTAATTTTAGTAACGTTACCAATTCCACGAGCTGGGAATTTAGGATCATCTTTTACTATGGTAACAACAAGATCTCCTTCTTGAAGTGTTTTCAGCGATAAGTCTTTTTGGGTATAACGATCAATCATAACTAATCTTGATACCCCATCAAAGGTCATATGCATATCGTCAGTTATAGGAAAAAGATGGTTAAACCCATCTTTAATATCTTCATTTATTCGGTTAATCAGTGTCTTCTCATATGTTATCATTTTTATCGGCCCCTTTTGTTTTTAAGTTGTATTTACATTATATAATAAAGTGATTAAAAAAGATAGAGATTAAATTCAACAAATTGATGTGAAATCGCTTTAATCAGCGACATCACACGCAATACTCATAATAAAAAAATTTTCTAAAGTTAAATGTAAAATTTACATTTTATCATGAAAATAGTTTCATAAATTTGTCATTTTTGTTTCATGATTTTTGCGCTTGTGCTATAATAAATATGGGAGTGATAACGATGAGTAATTTTGACATTATAGCCATCAACATCTATTTAATAGTTCTTATTATAAATATACTAAAAAATAAGACGATTATTCAAGTATATCGCTTTTTTAAATTGATTATTTTTGCAATGTTCATCTTTGCGATAGCAATTGCAATTGAAGATAACGTTTCCTACTTAAACTTACTGTTAAAGGGAATCCCACTATTGTTAGTTGTTGGCTTAGTGTTGGAACCGGAAGTCGCTGCTATATTTAAAAAATTAGGCATTTTCGGTCATGGTTTGTTTTCTGAAACCATTGAAGATGTAACCAAAAATGAAGTATTGAAAAGTATTGAATTTATGAGCCAACGCAATATAGGGGCATTAATAACCTTTGAAAAGAATGCTTCGTTGCAAGAGTTTGTACAGACGGCTTATCCCATTAAAACGACACTAAGTAACGAACTTCTGTCGACTATTTTTGTTCCCGAAACTCCATTGCATGATGGTGGTGTTATTATACGAGGTGATCAGATCATATGCGCTGGAGCTTACTATCCTCCAACAGATCGATTGGATATTCCGAAGCAATTAGGATCGCGCCATAGAGCGGCAATTGGTGTTAGTGAAATCAGTGATGCACTCACAATAGTTGTTAGTGAGCAAACCGGAAATATAAGTGTTGCATTGGATGGATATTTGGACTTAGATGTTGATCATGAAACACTTGTTAATTATTTAGAAACACATTTACAAGGTAAATCATAGCGAAATGATGAGAATCATTCGCTTTTTTCTTTAAGAATGTATTAATAGTGTATAAAAACTATGTTATAATGAGTTAAGTATAAAAATAGGGTGATTGCTGTGGAAAAGTATGATGTAGTCATTATTGGTGGGGGACTTGGTAGTTTAACCACCGCAACGTATTTAACAAAGCGACTGAGAAATATCGCTGTTTTTGAACAGAACTCGAAACGTAAAATTGCAAGTTATACAAAGAACTTTCGCGATAAACATAGACATAAGTTTGAATTTAAATATTTCCACCAAGACTTGGGTGGTGTTCATAAAGGTGATTTGTTCTACGAATATTTAAAGAGATGTGGATTAGACAAGCGTTTTGAATATGTGGATAATCGCCAAACAATGGTCGTAACTGAAGATAGAAGAATTGTCAAAAGACCAAATACATTTAAAGAATTAAAAATCTATTTAGTAAGACATTATCCAAAGCAACGTGATAATACTTACCGATTATTTGATGATATTGAACGTCATTACAATGATTTTAGAAAACAGAAATTAGCTAGGTTATCAAACCAAGAGTATACGATTTCTTCGCTTATGATTGAGTGGGGTGATTTAAGCTTATTTGATGTTTTAAATCAATATTATAACGATGACAAAATAATGGAAGAGTTTCTCTATGTTCATAATGCAATTGGATTAGACTTAACAGCTATTAATGCCTATAACTACTTTGTGAAATGGTTTGATACGTTTGTTGATGGAAACCATTTAATCGCTACTTCTTTTGATGAGATTGTAGAAGAGTTAACAAAAGAAATCTCTAAAAGCCGGCAAAAAATATTTACAAATCGAAAAATTGAACACGTTGTAATTAAAGATAATGAAATCGATTATATCATTGATACAGAAGGTAATGAAATAGAAGCAAAACACTATGTGATTAACATGCGTACTGATGAGTTTGCTGATATGTATTTAGACTCTGATGAAGAGATTAAATCTGATTTTTATGAGTTTTATCCGGATGCAAATAATGGGGTATATACAAATCGAGTGTATCTTGGGTTATCGGTACTGCCAGAAGACATTGGCATGAATCATTTACAATATTTCTTCAGTCATATTGAAGAAGATGATGTTAGATTTCTAAGTTTAACCAACTATAATAAACTTGATCCATCATGCTGTACAGGTAATCGTGGTGCGATAATGATTGAATATATCGACACAGGAAAATCAAAAAAGGACCAAATCAATCAAGTTGTAACGCAGTTCTTAAAATATTATCCTAAAGCAAAAGACGCGATTTTATTAAAACGAATTGATGATAAAACACCATACTTTGGCAGTCAAGCTGAAGCATCTTTTTGGGAAGGGAAATCGCTTAATGACTTGTTTTTCATTGATGATTACTCTGCTTTAAACCCATTTGATAATAGTTATTTTATTGGGTACTGGACAAAACCAGAATCGGGGATCACAGGAATTCTTCAAACAGGTGTAGAATACGGAGATATTATTGATGAAGATATTTATCATGGCGATGATGATGATTACTTTATCACCCATGATGAGCTAATGAACATCATAACAAACCAGTTTATTCCCCATAGTTTAGGGAAAACCGAGAAGAATATTCAGTTCTTTATTGGTAAAGATTCGTATTTTGTTCGTACAAAAGGTAAACATCAACGGTTATATAAAGGGACAAGTGAAATATCTGATATTATTATTGTCGCAACGAATGAATGCTTATATGACCTAAGTGTGGGAAATACCACTCTTGATCAAGCAATCGATAACGGGACATTGGAGTATGTCGGTAATCGTGAGTTTCTAAACAATGTTATCGAAGCCTTTGATATGGGTATTGTTATTTCAAAACCTGATCGATATAAATTTGTACCAGGCAAATGGGGCTTAAAAATCATGTTGGCGCAATTATCTATTGTTTTCTTATCAAATTTATTAGGGAATTACCATTTGTACATTTATTTGGCTCCTCTTACACTTTTAGCCTTTGGGGCTACTGTATATTATAAATACAAATTACTTGGAAAAATAACGGTATTTGAGTATGTTGTAATGACAATTTACTTATTGCTATCTGTTACAAGTGTGTTTGTGGAAGAAGTGAATAGCTTAAAAGATAGTACATATACTATGACTTTCTTTACTGTATATTTCATAGGGACATGGTTAATTAACCTTCCTATAGCGCTTGGTTATGTCCGACATGATTATCGCATCGATTATACAAGAACAAAGTTATTTATGAAAATGACTGGCGGCTTAACCTTTATATGGGGTGTGACTTTCTTTGTCATTCTTGTAGCTGATTTATTAATGGATCAAAGTTATGCAGCGCTATTCTACTACTTAGTTCCACTATCAGTATATCTATCATTTTACTACCCATCTAATTATATTCGTGGCTATTTCAATTAATATGGAGGGAACAACATGATTGACAATATTATTCTCGCTATTATCGTATTATGGTTTATCTATGCGATAGCTATTAAATTGACAAAAAAACGTAAACACGACTATAGCTTCTTTATAGCGTTTTTAGCCGCGCTCGGATATGGATACTTCCAGTATTATGATACATATCCGGCCGTTTATAAAGAGATATACCAGTACAGTGTTATTGGAATATTTGCTTTGTGGATGATAATGGATAATATTATTGTTTTATTTAAAAAGAATGTATCAGAGTTTGATTTTTATCATCTGGAGAAAGAGTTAGATGAGTTAAAACATAGTTCTGAGTTATTACGCTTACGGTTTATTTCAACAATCGAGTTATTAAGCGATGGAATAGCATTTCGTGAGGATAAAGGAATCTTTGGTACTGATCAATATATTGAGTACTTAGGGTTATCAGAGAACCAGTTTACAGTTGATACATTTGAAAATATCATGATAAAAGATGATTTAGTCCAATATAAGATGCTAATAGATAAATTATCTAAAAGAAATCCTGTTTATTCAATGAATTATCGTATTGAAAAAGATGGACAACAATTGTGGATAAAAGAAAAAGGAAAAGCTATTTTTATTGGTAAGAAAAAACATGTCATTTCTATTATTAGACCGATGGATGTAAGACGCTTTCCAACAACCGAAGTTGATGTCTTAAATTCATTGCCAAAGTTTAAAGAAATGTACAATGAAATGCAGCGACTAACACGCAAAAAAAATCCTTACCATTTAGTTGTAATTCAATTAACAAATATTCCGAAAATAAATGAAAAATATGGTCGCGATTTTGGTGATTTAATGATGGGAGAATATCTTTCAAAATTACGATTTAAATTTATAAAAGATAATCGAAGTTTATTTCGAATATCAGGTATCCAATTTGGGTTATTAATTAAAGATCAGAAGAAGTTTGAATTACTTGATAGAGCACTTGTAGGTACCGGAGAATTATTAACAATGAGAATGAAATTTGGTGGTGTATCGCAAGTTATTTATCCAAACTTGGGAATATCAGAATCGCCTTATGAAGGTAAAAACCCTGATGATGTTTATAATGAGGCAATTACTGCACTCAAGCGAACAGAAAAAGAATCCTACCAAAAAAGTTTTGCTTTCTATGAAAAATAAACAGTAACTAATATTATAAAAAATGTGGAAAACTCACAACAATCACACCTTCATTTATCAAGTGCTTAAAATGTGGAAAACGCATTAAAAAAATAATAGATATATTATTTAAAAGAGTATACATGTATTATGTATTCAAAAATAATAAATACATAAAAAATTGAATAGGTATATACAAAAAATAAATGATGAAAAAATATTAAACATAGTCACATTTATTTTGTGGATATTATTAATAATTTACTTAACAAATATTTAGGTGATAAACATGAAATATTCTGTATTAATTATGGCTGCGGGAAACGGTACTCGAACAGGGCTTCCATATAATAAAATTTTTCACAAAATTAATGGAATGACTGTACTAGATTATAGTTTAAAATTTTTTAAAAATGATGAGCAATGTGAGACTATTTTAATTGTATGTAATGAAGCGGATTATGACCGTCTGATTTCAACGATTAATGATGAAAATATATCACTTATTGTTGGAGGAGATACGAGACAGCAAAGTGTATATAACGGCTTAAGTAAAGTGAATACTGAGTATGTATTAGTTCATGATGCTGCTCGACCATTTATTAATCATACAATTATGAAGCGATTTTTAACGGATTTAGTTAAATATAATGCTTGTTCATTAGCTGTGCCATCAAAAAATACGCTTGTAAAAGTCGATGGAAATCGCTTTGTTGAGTCGTTAAATAGAAGTAATATTTTGCAAGTTCAAACTCCACAAGGGTTTAAAACTAGTTTGCTCATGAAAGCTCATAAAAAAGCCCTGCAAGATGATCACATGGCAACCGACGATGTGTCTTTAGTTGCTTTATATACAGATGTTATACCAAGATATATAATTGGTGATGAACGCTCAATTAAGCTAACAACACCATATGATATTCAATTGTTAGAGGTGATTTTATGATACGCATAGGTAAAAGTACTGATATTCATCAATTGGCTCCTGGAAACAGCATAGTTATTGGGGGTGTAACTATCCCGAGTACAGTAAAAAGTGTTGGACATAGTGATGCTGATTGTCTTTTGCATACTGTCGCAGAATGCCTAATTGGTGCGCTTTCCCTCGGAGATTTAGGTAAATTATTTCCAGATGATGATCCACAGTATAAAGGCATTGATTCACAGAAACTCGTTAAGGAAGTTATGTATTTGGTTAAGAATAAGGGTTATAGAGTTCTGAATATTGATTCTACCGTGTTTCTAGAACAACCAAAACTTCAATCATATGTTAAGGAAATGAGACAAATCATTGCAGAACTTCTGGATATTGATATGAACTATGTGAGTGTTAAGGCTACAACTAGCGAAAAAGTTGGGATTGTTGGAAGAGAAGAGGCCATTGTAGCAGAAAGTACTGTACTAGTAACGGACGATTAAATAGTTAAAGGCTTTTAATCGTGAGAATACGACCTAGTAGATTCTTATAGTTTTTTATAAGTGCCTTAATAAAGCCATTTCCCATAAATGTATCATATGTTTCCATATGACTATGATTATATGGAAATTATGAACACATAAACAGGTTAAACATATTTATTTACTTAACTGTTGTTTTATTTTTGTTTACGATATAATTATGTTATGATATAAAATAATAATACTTAGTTTTTAACCGAGGTGAGAAAGATGATAGAAACGGATCACGGTAAGTTTGAAGTTTTAAAAGATTACAAAGAGGCTTTAGAAATAAAAACATTTAATGATCGTTATACCCCTTACTTAAATAAATATGCATATATTGTTGGAGATGTTAGCGCAGAGATGTTGCGTCTAAAAGGGTTCACGAAGAAGAATTATAATACAATTCCAGATTATTTAGCTGAGAGTTGTAACCCGAATACCCCATATTTTGTATTGAAGCGATTAAAATAATTGCTTCTTTTTTTAGCATATGATTTAACAATAATGCTAAGATTGAGTATAATAAATCTTGAAATAAGAGGTGAGCTTAATGAGCAACGATACAATTGAAAAGCAAATTCAAGAAGTGATCAATAAAGTTAGGCCATATATACAACGTGATGGTGGAGACATTCGCTTTGTTCGTTTCGAAGATGGAATTGTCTATGTCGAAATGTTAGGAGCATGCGTTGGCTGTGGTTTTGTGGATACAACCTTAACTGATGGTGTTGAAGCGATATTACTTGAAGAAGTACCAGGAATTATTGGTGTAGAAAATGTCGGACAGTGATGATCAATCTAGGTCACTGTCTTTTTTATTGGCTAAATTCCGACTTTTTTGATATACTAGTTACAAGTAATCTTATAACGAGGTGTTTCATCATGAAAGTTGGAAGCATTGTTAAAGGAGAGATTACAGCAATAAAACCTTACGGAGCATTTGTAAAAGTAGGGAATGATTATGTTGGACTAATTCATATTTCTGAAATTAGTGACAATTATGTGCGTAATATTGAAGATTATGTATCTAAAGGTGATGTTAGAACGTTAAAAGTACTAGCTATTGATGGTAATAAACTAAGTTTAAGTTTTAAAGCGTTACATAAACGAAAAAAACGCTATAAAATCAAATTAGATACAGGATTCACTCCTTTACAAGAAAAACTTGAAGAATGGGTAGAAAACTATTCACTTAAAAACGGCGATTAGCCGTTTTTTAATTTGTGAAAATGTATACAAATACGGTATTATATGATAAGATTTATACGTAAAATATTATGGAGGTTAAAGATATGAAAAAAATTGATGTTAAGTTAGACAATGCTCTTGACTTTGTTGAACTTGATAATTTAGAGAAAGCGCGTAATGAAGTAGTTGAAGCACACAAAAAACTACAAAATAAAACAGGAGAAGGTAATGATTATTTAGGATGGGTGTCTTTACCTGAAACCTATGATAAAGACGAGTTTTCACGAATTAAAAAGGCTGCGAAGCAGATAAGAGAACAGTCAGATATTTTATTAGTTATCGGAATTGGTGGATCATACCTCGGAGCAAAAGCTGCGATTGAGTTATTAAACAAGCATTTTAACCGTGATAGAGATTTAGAGATTATCTTTGTCGGGCATCATATTTCAAGTAGTTACATGCGTGATTTAATGGATTATATTGATGGCTATGATTTTTCAATTAATGTAATCAGTAAATCAGGTACGACAACTGAACCAGCAATTGCTTTTCGTGAGTTTAAGAAAATGTTATTTGCAAAATACGGTAAAGAAGGCGCAAAAGACCGTATTTATGCCACTACGGATAAAGAAAAAGGAGCGCTTCGTACATTAGTTGAAGAACAAGGTTATGAATCATTTGTTGTTCCTGATGATGTTGGAGGACGTTATAGTGTATTAACAGCCGTTGGATTATTACCTATTGCCGCTAGTGGAGTAGATATTGATCAAATCATGGCAGGAGCACAGGATGCACAAGCTCACTATGCTAAAGGTGAAAAAGGCAATGCTGCTTTTGAATATGCTGCTATTCGTAACGTGTTATACCGCGATGGTAAAAAAATAGAGTTATTAGTAAACTATGAACCGTCACTTTTCTATTTCGGAGAATGGTGGAAACAGTTATTTGGTGAAAGTGAAGGAAAAGACAAAAAAGGTATTTTCCCTGCAAGTGCGTCTTTTAGTACAGATCTTCATAGTTTAGGACAATATATTCAAGATGGAGAACGCCATTTATTTGAAACGGTAATAAATGTTGAGACACCACGTCGTGAAGTTGTCATAGAAGAAGATGAAGCTAATCTTGATGGTCTTAACTATTTAGCTGGAAAAACCGTAGATTATGTTAATAAACAAGCCTTTTTAGGTACTGTTATGGCACATAATGATGGTGGCGTACCAAATATTATTGTTAATATTCCAGAAATTTCACCTTATTACTTCGGAAAATTAGTGTACTTCTTTGAGTATGCATGTGGATTAAGCGGTTATATGCTTGGAGTGAATCCGTTTAATCAACCTGGTGTTGAAGCATATAAGAAAAACATGTTTGCATTATTAGAAAAACCAGGATATGAAGAATTAACAAAGACATTAAAAGAACGCTTGGATGACTAGAAAATGACCGATAAAAAGGTTATATTTGCTGAAGTATCTCTCTTTTTTGTTACGATTATATGGGGACTTGGGTTTCCGATTACGAGAATTGCAATTGATTTAGGATTTGGTGCAAATACGATTATGGTTGGCCGGTTTTTAACGGCCACCATTGTACTTGCAGTTGTTTATCGAAAGAAACTAAAACATATTGATTCGAAGTTAATTATATATGGTTCAATTGCAGGTGTTTTTTTATTTTTGGGATTCTTTTTCCAAACACTGGGAAACGCTGCAACTACGCCATCTAAGAATGGGTTTATAACACAACTAAATATCGTATTTGTTCCCTACCTCTACTATTTATTTTTCAAGAAAAAGGTCGATATTTATAATGGGTTAAGCATTATTTTAGCCGTGTTTGGATTATTTCTATTAAGTTATGAGCAAGGAACCTTTAATAACTTTAATATTGGAGACTTTTATACCTTAATTTGTGCTATAATGGTTGCATTTCACGTTGTGACGGGGAGTTACTTCCAGAAGACACACGATTTTGATCCTGCTCTATTTGTATTGATCAATATTACTATTTCTGCAGTATTTTCAGTTGTGGCTGCGTTGATTTTTGAGACATTACCGCCAGTAATCATTTATATGTATTGGCCGCTTGTCTTTTTAGGAGTCTTTAATACGGCATTGGGATTCTTAGTTCAGAGTTATGCGTTGAAACTTAGCTTACCAACAAAAGTAAGTCTTATAGTCGCATTAGAAAGTGTATTTGCTGTCATTGGATCAGTCTTAATCGTTGATGAATTATTGAACGCTCAACTTGTTATTGGCGGATTACTGATTATTGGAGCGGTTTTATTTTCAGAGCTTAAGCCTTTCCGTAGACGTTTTATCAAAATTACTTAAAAGGAGTTATAAAGTATGTTTAACTTAATTGCATTATCACCTATCGTTTTAGAGTGGATTGGATATATTGCCTCACTAATTGTTTTAATTAGTTTGTTAATGAGTTCACTGAAAAAACTACGATGGATTAACTTAGTAGGATCATTATTATTTGGAACTTACGGGTTTTTGATTGGCTCAGTACCTACAGGATTAATGAATGTTGGAATTGCGCTTATTAATATATATTATTTGTTTAAAATGTACGGTTCAAAAGAATATTTCAAGTTATTATTTGTTGATGAAGATAGTAGTTATTTAAAAGCTTTTATTGATTATTACAAAGATGATATTCATGGGTATAAAACTATTGACTACAACACCGTAAAAGACGCTGACTTTAAATTGTTTATCCTCAGGGATATGGCTCCAGCAAGCGTTTTTGTTGCTAATAAAGTACAAGATACAACTGCTGAAGTGTTGCTTGATTATGCTATTCCAATGTATCGTGATTTTAAATTGGGACGTTTCTTATTTGTAAAAAATAAAGATGTTTTTGAGAAACATGGTATAAAAACATTGGTAACAACTACTACAGTTCAAGAACACATTGTTTATTTACAAAAGATGGGCTTCACTCGCGTAGATGATAATTCCAATGTATATGAAATGAATCTATAAATAAATAAAACACATTCTTTGCTAGAATGTGTTTTTCTTATACTTTCGTAAATGAATTGTTTTCTTTGAGGATGTCGCATTTAATGTTGTAATATCATCAAATTTTTCTCCATCTGTTTGGGCAATTTGTGGTGTATCAAAGGTAACTGAAATATCTTTACAACGCGTACTGTAGACATATTTAGTAAATTTGGTATGAAGACCCAAGTATACAGTTATAAAGATAAAGAATAGAAGTATTTTGGGAATTGAATGGATGATAATAATATCTAAGTAATCATCATTTAATGATGCATTAGGCGTCATTTTCATGCCGCCTCCAACATATTTACCATTATTAATAATAACAGAATACGTTTTGTTAAAATGATGTTCTTTACCATCGATAACACACTGTGCATGTTCTGGGACATAGTTTACCATAGCTTTAAGGGTTGAGAAGTAATATGTGAATTTCCCTTTATTACTCGCTTTATCTACATAATCAATGACTAATCCATCGATTCCCAGCCCGCATCCGTTCATAAAGTATTGAGTATGGGAATCAAGCGTTGCTTTCATAATGGTTTGTGGTGCGTTATCTTGGTCTTTTAAGGATCTTAAATAATCATTACCTGATCCATTACGTTTGATAAATATTTCTTGATGGAGATCTTCATTATAGAGGCTGTTTACCATGTAATTAATGGTTCCATCTCCACCTAAAAGGATGATGTTATTGATATGGTCTTTATCCTTTAAGTAGGATCTTATGTCGTCTATTTTAAGTAAACTTTTTAGACGAAAAGGGTGTTGAATTTTTTTATAGTGTCTAACCAGTTTGTGTGTCTGAACATTACTACGACTATTTTTTGATTTGGGGTTGTACAAAATGAGATCCATATCAATCACTCCTCGGATGTATTATATCATAATACTATATATATTATGGCATAATTATGTTATAATTTTTAATAACAATAAATTGTGGTGATCAAATTGAGAAAAGAGATAATTATTAACAATTTAATAGAAATGGAAGAGTTGGCAAAAGACTTATCTAATAAGCTTTTTCCAGGATTTGTTCTATGTCTTGAAGGAGACTTAGGTGCTGGAAAAACAACCTTTACCAAATACTTAGGGAAACATATGGGAATAAAAGATACAATTAACTCTCCAACATTTACGATTTTAAAGATTTATGAACATACATTACCTTTATATCACATGGACGTGTACCGACTACAAGGAATTGGTGCGGATTATGACTTAGAGGAATACATTTATGATGACGGAGTCTGTGTGATTGAGTGGTATCACCATATCGAAGAAAGTTTACCAGAGGCATTTTTGTCAATGACAATAACTATTGATGAAGATAATAAACGTCGAATTATGTTAGAAGGAAGTGACCAATATGAAGCAATCATTTCATCGCTTAATTATTGATTCAGCAACCCCTTATTTATATGTTGCCTTGTTAGAGGGAAACCGCACTATTCAGACGTATTATAAAAAGGGTGATAATAATCATTCTGAAATTTTAATGCCAACTGTAGAAACCCTGTTCAAAAATAGTGGGTTACATGTTAATGATATTGATGAGATTATTATTGGTATTGGGCCTGGAAGTTATACAGGGGTAAGAATAGGCGTAGTCGTTGCCAAGATGTTAGGGTGGAATCAAAATATATCTGTTAAAACAGTAAGTTCTTTAGCTCTTATTGCCTCAAGCACCAATGCAGAAGGGTATGTTTTGTCTCATGTTGATGCAAGACGGAAAAATGCCTTTATGGGCCTTTATTTAAAACAAAATGATCAAATTGAAGCAGCGGGAGAAGAAGTATTCATGTCTTCTAAACAATTTCAAGATCAATTACCTTATGAATATACTGTTGTTGAGTCGGGAGAGCCAAATCCTTCGATTATCTTGCAATCTAATGTACTTACAGAGGTAGATAATATTCATCATTTAGCGCCCAACTACCTACGTAAAACTGAAGCAGAAAGAAATTTAGATAATTCATAGGATTTTCATATGTATTTGGTATAATTGCCGATAGGTGGTGATTTGTTTGAGTATTCTTCATATAGAGAACCTTCACAAGACGTATAAAAATGGGGGTACGAAAACACACGTTTTAAAGGGCATTAATTTAGATATCGACGAAGGTAGTTTTGTCTCGATCTTAGGGAGAAGTGGATCAGGTAAAACCACTCTTTTGAATGTCATAAGCACCTTATTAGAGTTTGATGAAGGATCCATCATAATTGATGGAGAAGATGTTACAAAAGCAAAGAATAAAAAATTGAATAGTATTCGAAATAATTACGTTGGTTTTGTTTTTCAAGACTTTAACTTAGTCAATGAAATGAGCGTTTTGGATAATGTAGCTACACCTCTCATATTAAATGGGGTGTCTTTTCGTAAAGCGCGGGAAAAGGCCACTGAAGCATTAGAAGATGTTGGTCTTGGACAATATACCAAAGTACGACCACCTGAGTTATCAGGGGGACAACAACAACGTGTTGCAATTGCTAGAGCAATAGTAAATGATCAAAAGATATTATTGTGTGATGAACCAACCGGGGCATTGGATGATTATACAGCAACAGAAATTCTAGACCTATTAAAGGTTTTATCTAAGACAAAAACCGTTATTATGGTAACCCATGATGAAGAGTTTGCAAAGAAGTATAGTGATCGTTTAATCATGTTAGTTGATGGAAAAATAGTTAAAGATGTAACAACTGAAAAAGGAATGTTGTTTGAAGCAGATATTGACGATAATGACAAAACATTAAATATTAGATCAGCAGGATTTATTAACTTATTGATGTATTCTTTTTTAAGTATGGATATTGATAAAAAGAAATTCGGGAAAACGTTTAAAACATTTAGTTTATCATTAACGCTTTTTATTGTGATAAGTGTGATTAATGAGAACCTAGATGTTTTTACAGAACGTTATCTCGACTTTTTTGTTACGCGAGAAGTAGCAGATACGAATGTTTTGCTAGATTTTATCTATCAATTCTTTGAACAAAATGTGACCGTACTTATTCAAACAATACTCTATGTACTGATTGGGTTCTGTGTTGTCTCATATCTCTTTGTATTCACCATAAATATTATTAATAAGAAACGGGAAATCGCTGTATTAAAAGCATTTGGAGCGTCGCAAGAAGCCATCGCTATCCTCTTTATGCTACGGCCAATCAAGTTCATTTTAGCAATATTTAAAGACACATTAATCTATACTGCAATACTTATGTTGTTGATTAATGGGGTCCTTAGTTTTAGAGCATTGTTCTATACGGAGTATTTAACATTTGTAACTAATATTTTTGTAGTAACATTTAATATGATCAAAGCGTTTGTTATAAACTCATCTACCGCAATTGATTTTCCACTGTTAGTTGGCCATATCTATCCGATATTCTTAATTGTACTGGGACTATTTATGATTGGTAGTCTACTCCCTGCGTATTACATTTCAAAAAGTGATACGATAAGGATGTTGGCAAGAGAATGATTGAGTTAAAGAATCTTACAAAAGTTTATGAAACAATAAACTATAATATTATCGCACTAAGCGATTTATCAATGACATTTGATATCGGAGAAGTCATTGTCCTCTTAGGGAAAAGTGGTAGTGGAAAAAGTACGTTACTCAATATTATTGGCGGATTTGATCGCGATTATGTCGGAGAGTGTCGAATTCAAGACACCGATTTAAAAAGTAAAACACAACGCGAAATTGACACAACAAGAAAACGAAACATTGGTTTCGTTTTTCAACAGTATATCCTACTCAACAACCTAACGGTGATTGAGAATGTTGAACTATCATTACGCGTTAGCGGTGTAGTGAACGCCGGAAGTCGCCGACGGGCGGCGAAACATGCATTAAAACTTGTTGGACTTGAAGATCATATGAATAAGTACCCTCATCAAATTTCAGGTGGACAAAAACAACGTGTTGCAATAGCTAGAGCGTTTGTTAAAAACCCTGATGTTATCATTGCTGATGAACCAACGGCAGCGTTAGATAGCCGTACCTCAAAAGAAATATTAGACTTATTGGCAGATTTATGTCGAAATAAACTACTCATTATCGCAACCCATAATAAGTCTATCGTAAGAGATTATGCATCCCGTGTTATTGAGCTACGTAGTGGATATGTAGTTCGTGATCAATTAATCACAGATCCATCAAAAGTACGTGTTGATGAGCTTGATTTGGTCATTGATAAAGAAATTAAAGAAGATGAAGAGAAAATAAAACAACTCATTGAAGTTGAGAAAGTTGTATCTGACGATAATAAATCAACTGTCTTAAAAGATATGGGAATCAATATTGAAAACTTCCGTTTAAATAATGATCAACCATTTAGTATCGATGATGAGTTAAAAAAACGCCTTATTAAAGAGCGGATGCGCAATTCAAAGTTATCCACACGGATTTATCGATTTTTACAAACATCGGATAAGTTTTATGGTAAGAAAACCTATGCGAATAAATCCTTTTTCAGAAATATTGGCCTTCATTTATTTAGTGCTATTATTTTTGCTGTGTTTTTACTGACGATAGTCTTTGGATTAAACTTTGTCTCAGAAACCTTTGGCGGGTTCAATGAGAAAGCGTTATATACAAGAAACATGAATAATGCGAACCACGTTTACTTTGCCCCTAGTGAGTTTACAATGGAAGACTATGAAACGACAATTTACGATTCGTTAGAACAATCGTTTATCAATGATTTTTCACAAACCGAGTTAACACGCAATGATTTTTATGAAATGCTTTTAACAGATCCGTATGTAGAATATCAGTATTATCAAGATAAACTAAGTTATCTTGATTCTGAATTATCTAGTAATGATGCGATTAACCTGTACTATAACAACTCAAGCATTATTATGCTTGAAGAGAATCCTAATATTATTTTTGAACCACTTCAATATGAATACCAAAATATCGTTACTTTCCCTGAACCTTATGTCTATGTTACTGATTTTATGGATATAGCACTAGAGGAATCGAAATTATACCAATTTAATTTTCTTTATGCGGAGAACAATGAGGACATTTTAGAACAACATATCCTTGAAGGTGGAGAATTGCCAGACGAAGCCAATGAGATTGTCATTCCTGTCGCATATTTATTTCATTATGAAATACTAAACCCGAGTGATTTTAAAGATAATTATGGTAATGATTTAAGAATGATTCCATCCGAACGCATCAAAGAAGCATTTGATGCATTAAACCCTTCGCGAAAAACAATTGACATCACAAAAACCATAGTAACATTTGATGATACTACTGAAGGATATACGGAATCTTATGCAACTACAACACAGACATTTAATATTGTCGGATTAATCAACTTTGATGGTGATATTAATCCGCAATTAGCCTTACGGGAAGATCTTTATATCCCAAATACGGCGTCACAACATTACAGTTTTATCGTCAGTAAGGCGTCAGAAGATGATGTTAACTTTGACATTATTGATAATGTCTCAGATAAAACATTTATGAAAAGTGTGCAATATGCAGAAATTAATAATGAAAATTACATAGAGTACCAAGTCGCTGACTTAGAACAAACCTTTGAAGAAACGTATAAAAACACCCTATATAATAACTTTTCTGATCAATTCTCAATATGGGTTGAGGCACTAAATAATGCGACAGGATTAGTGAGTGACTACGTGCAAGCTGATCTAGCAGGGGACAATCCAGATGATACCTTTATGGATAACGTCATTGATAATGCATTATTCGAAGGACTCACTTATCGCGATCTTTTACGGTATTATATTGCGGATCATATGACAGTTATTAGTGATGAAAACGAGTTTAACTATCTATGTCCAAGCTGTGATTTTGATGATCGTAGTATTTCATCCTTATACAGTGTCGCCATGGATGCTTACCCAAGAATAAAACAAAGCAGCGAGTATGTGGATATGTTAGAGAACTATGGCGATGTCAGACGATTAACCTATCAAGAAAGCACAAACTATATCATGTATCAGGAATATGCGCATCGGTTTAATAACCACTTTTATGAAACATCTCAAGGCAATACCTATGAGTTATCACTAGTGAGTGCATTTGAAGAAGAAAAAGGAAGTCTTACGTCATTAGTTTATGTTGTTTTGCCTAGAGTTTTAATTGAGAACCTGCCATTTTTAGATACATTTGTATCCATGATTGAAAGAATGGAAGCCAATCAATCCTTCCAAAGTTTTATGCAACAAACGAATCTTGATTTACTCATTAGTAGTATTGGGACAAATGCCATCAGAAGTGTGGTTATGATTATTCTATATATTGTAATTTACCTAGCATTAGCGCTTTCTGTTGTCTTTTTGAGTATTGTCCTGATTAATCTGTATGGCAATATCTATGAGACAGCAACACGGAAGCGGATACGTGAACTTGCGAGTTTACGCGTGCTGGGAACAAGCTATGATGATATTCATGACATGGTTAAAATAGAAAACAAGCGTGTAGCGATATTTAGTTATATCTTATTTGCAGCGACATTACTAGGCTTAAGTCGTCTAGATTTATTTGTGTCCGCGCCCGTACAACACTTTTATATGCCGTTATTTGGATTGTTCTTTGACTTTAATTTATATGATGTTTTTGTCATAAATCCAGTTGTCATTATTTTTGCAACACTATTATTTTATTTCTTTGTTTATCGCTTTATTATTCGCAAAGTATCGACAAAGAAAATTAAGAATATTGACACTATTCGGGCAATTAGGGATGGTGAGAATGTATGATTGATATTCGTGACTTAGAGAAAATTTACCATACTAAAGAACGCGATTATGTAGCGCTTAAAGATGTGAACTTAACATTTGAACCAGGCGAATTTATCGCTGTTTTAGGTGAGAGTGGAAGCGGTAAAACAACATTCTTGAACATGATCAGTGGTGTCGATACAAAAACATCGGGCACCATTTTGTTTAACGAAGAAAACACGGGTAAATGGAAAGATAAAAAATGGCGTGAAATCCGGAACACAGAAATAGGCTTCATTTTTCAACGATTTAATCTTATTGAACACTTAACCGTGATGGAAAATGTAACCTTGCCACTAATTCTAACAGGTAGTGATGATAAGGTGGCAATTGAGATTGCCCGCCGGTTACTTAAAGAAGTTGGCTTAGAAGGAACAGAAGATAAACTAGCAAGCGAGTTATCAGGTGGACAACGGCAACGTGTTGCCATCGCACGTACGATTATTATCAATCCTACAGTTATTTTAGCCGATGAACCAACGGGTGCACTTGATAGTACAACCGCAAAAGAGATCTTAGAATTATTACAACACTTTGCACCAGGGCGAATTATCATCATGGTAACGCATGATGAAGATTTGGCTTATGATAATGCAACACGTGTTGTCAGACTTCATGATGGAAAAGTTATTAGTGATGAGATTATTAAAGAAAAGAACGCAGATAAGCGACTTACCACCGATGACTTACTGTCATATAATACGAAAATCACACGACGTAAACGTCGTCATTTGGTTAAGCAATTTCCTGAGTTAGAAGGACAATTAGAGTTAGGCGAAACAACAAAAATTCCGTTGCACCGTAAATATATTGCCAATAATCCTGTCTTTACTAGGATGATTGCACGTGAGAATTATCGTCAAAAACGTGCCATAAACCGGCGTATTTTATGGAGTTTTGTGATTGGGATTAGTTTGTTATTACTTGTGAACATCGTGATGAAAAACATCACAGCGTATAATTTTCATTTATTTGATATCAATAATGACTATGAACAGTATTTAGTCACAGACATAGGGACTTACGATACAGAAACAACCACTGAAGATGAACACATTGCGAGTTTAATGGCATCACTAGAAACTGAAGAGAATGTGGATGATGTGTATCTGTACTATGAACACTATGTCCAAGAACTTTATTTAGCAACAACCAATAATTTTTATTCATCAGATTCAGGAGAACGGACCATCAACGCCGGGGTATACAGCCCTCGGATTACGACACTTGGTCCTGACACCATTACCGAAGAAGACTTCTATTTACGTGATCAGATCTTTATTGGGCGCTTTCCCAACCCTGACGCGACAACACCAGAAGTACTCATTAGTAGTGAATACCTCTTATCTCAGTTCTTAGGTATTAGTCTAAATGAAGCATTAAATGATGGGGCTAGTACAGATAATATACGCTTAGAAGCGTTTGTAGATAAAACACTATTCATATGTGGGGAAACGGTGAAACTAGGCGATACAGAGCCTAACTTAACCACCGTTGATGGCTCCTGTTTTGCGTATACGATATCGGGTATTTTAAATAGTTATTATCAAGGAATAAACTATGTGGGTAATATTTATATGTTTAATGATGGGTTTGAGTTATACGTAGAATATTTGAAAGATGACAAAGGCTTTACTCGGGCAGATGAATATTATGATAAGTATATTGCATTAACACCTGATAATGTGAATGAGCCTTTATCGATCAGCGAACTAAATGCAACATACGATATCACAATCGAAAACCCTGAATACAGACAATATCAAGAAACACGAGATCTAGAGTTAATGCTAGAATATATGTATTATGCAATCTTTGCCAGCCTATTTGTTATTAGTGGAACCGTCGCCGTTAATATTGTTATCTCTAGTATTCATGAACGGATTCGTGAGATTGGAATTTATTCAAGTATTGGAGTTAGTAAAAAAAGCATACGTAACATGTTTGTCTTTGAAACTGTTGAAACCGCATGGCGGATTCTTCTCATTACAGGGGCATTATATGGCATACTAGCACTTACATTCCAATATGCTTATCGTTTTGTTGTTGTAAATTTAACAAATTTAGAACCAATATTCGGATATAATCCAGTATTTAGTTATGAAACTACCTTTAGCATCACGGTAATTATCGGCGCTGTTATATTCTTATTTGTCAGTGTCTTATTACCGTCCTTTAAAGCTGCCAATATGCGGGCAATCGATGCCCTAAGAAGTGGGTGATGACCGATGAGCCGAGGCGATATTATATTACGTTTGGTAGGCGTTAAACGCATCTACCATACCAAAGCAAACCGCGAGATTGTTGCGCTTAACGGCATAACAACGTCTTTTAAACGTGGCGAATTTGTCGGTGTTGTCGGTAAAAGTGGTAGTGGAAAAAGTACATTAATCAATATATTAGGGGGATTAGATACCCCGGATGCTGGAGATTATTTCTTAGAAGGAAATAACATCACCGCCATTAATGAAGGCCAGTGGGATGCGATTCGTAACGAAAAGATTGGATTCATTTTTCAAGAGTATCACTTATTAGAATACTTAAGTGTGTATAAAAACGTGGAAATTGCTTTAAAGTATCAAGAAGGCAATAGCCGTAAAGAAAAAGATGCCAAAGTAAAAGACATCTTAAATAAAGTTGGATTAAGTGATCATATTCATAAGTTACCTAGTCAGTTATCGGGGGGACAACGCCAACGGGTTGCAATCGCAAGAGCGCTAGTTAAAGACCCTGCGATTATTTTAGCTGATGAACCAACAGGGGCGCTTGATTATAATACAAGCCAAACCATTATTGAGTTAATCAAAGGATTGAGTAAAGAACGGTTAGTAATAGTTGTGACACATGACCGCGGGATTGCGAATGAACATGCGACACGCATTATTGAGTTGTCAGAAGGGGTATTCACTAATGATTTAATTAAAGAAGATATCCCGCAAACCTATCAAAATACCTATCGTAAGACAGATCCAACAGATTTATCGATAAGAGATAAGTTTGAATTAACCTTTCAAAAGATTAGTTCCCGTTTCTTTAGAACGCTATTTACAGCCCTTTCCCTTGCGTTAGCATTTAGTTTTACCATTGTATTTAATGGGATTGAGCGCGGGGTTACAGAAGCGTATGATGCCTATTATGAAGCCCTTAATAAAGCAAATAGTTATGCGTTTAGTCTTGTGCCAGAAGAACCGGTTATTGATGACGCAGATTATTTTACTGCGCAAGAAGATTTGATCCAAACATACGAAAGTTATTTTGAAGATAAAAACAGTGAACTTGTCAGTAGTTATTCTACTGATGTGATGATCTCGCCAATCACGAGTGGAGTTGAGCGTGTTGTCGATAATCCATCATCCCCAGACTTGTTAAATGATCATAAGTTACGGTTGTTCCATAGTGATCGTATCGCTGATTATAGTTATGATGATTTATTCATCGGGGATAGCCAGTATCCTGATCCAAACGTTAATGAGATTATGGTGACAAGTCGATTTTATCGAGATGTCATGCAGTTATCAGACAATATTGTTAACTTAAATAATTATGTCAATGAAGAAATAGACATCCCGATTTATAGTTTTACCATTGAAGAAGGAATCTTTGGTGTGTCAGAGTATTTGGACACACTTGCTGAAAATGAAAACCAAGAAATTGTACTTGGTGATGACACAGATGAGACCTTAGTACCAATACGGTATTTACCAATTAATTTACCGATGTATTGTTATAATTATGATAATCTTAATAATTATTACCAAGATAAGTGTGAAGCGCGAATCAGAGACCAAAGAATCACCGAATACTTTGATTCTGTTGATGACTTTATTGCGTATATTGATGATTTTAGAACACAAGTAAATACGATTGATCCAAATTACTTTGATATCTTATTAAGAAGTAACGCCGTCTATTATTTAGTTGATGAGCGAGATGCCTTTTTAGACCCAGGAGAACCACGATACATAGAACGGGTTTATCAGACAGTGTATGACGAAACTACCGCCGTATTTCCTCAAGTTGAGATACGCGATGCGGTATTTAAAAGTCAGACAGATACCGTATCTATGGTAGTTACCGCAATTATTGATAACGAGAACGAATCGGTTGTCTATATTGATAAAGATACTTATGAAAATACATTATTCCAAAAACAGGCGTTACTTGACTATGTTGATGGGTATTTTAGTGTCAACTTAGATAGCGGTATTTTAGAAAGTGGACTTTTAGAAGATGTGAATGAAGAAGATATCTTAGAAATTGTGACGATTGAGAATTTCCATGATCCGATTAATGACTTTGCCCAAGAAGGTGGCAATAACTATGCCGCAACGTTTAACATCATTCGTAAAGAGCCGATTGAACAAGGGGACGAATGTGCTATTTATACAGTTGATAATGTCTTAACACAGAGTAATATTGAGTTATCTCCAATTGTTGATGATGTATTTACAGTCACAGATTACTCTAATTGTAAAGTAAATAGTGAAGCCTACCATTACTTAAATAGTGTTCGTACACTATTTGGGGTCTTCTTTAATACGTTACTGGTTATTAGTATTGTATTCTTTAATATTTTACTTAAAGTAATTCTTGGTGAGCGAATTAAAGAAATTGGTATTTACCGAAGTGTTGGTTCAACCGCAAAAGATATTAAAATGCTCTTCTTTATTGAAATTGTCACAGAAGTCTTAATGGCAATTATTATGAGTGTTGTCATGATTTATTATGCTAATCAGTTAATTAATGCGGTGTTCTTAGATGTTATTAATCAAGGAACAGGTGTCATTAGTTTTGCAGGAATGAAGTTAAGTATTGGAAATAACCGGATGTTAACGGATATTTCATTCTTTAATCTACTCTTTTATAGTTTCATTGTATTTGCTTTATTAGGCTTTTTAAGTTATCGTAATGTCACAAAACTAGCCAAAACAAAACCAATAGATATTATTCGGGAGGTGTCATCATGAAACAAGTGAAATCATTCATAAAATATAGTTTAATTGTGATGACTGTCATCCTTCTTTCAAGCTGCCGGGAAACAGTTGAAAATACGCATCTTCCGGAGTATTGCCGAACGTATGCTGGGTTTGCGGATGTTGCTAGTGCTGATTTATATGAGTTAATCGCAACATCAACTCCTGAAAGAGAAACGATTAATCGCGATAATTACACCCAAATAATTAATATGACAGAACTTGTCTTTGAAGAGAATACACCAGACCGAAATATTGATTTAGGTGGGATTCAATGTTTTCAAAATTTGACTTCATTAACTTTGATTGGACAAGGGTTCAAAGATATTAGTGAAATTAGTGCCTTGCAAAATATCCAAGCCTTAGAACTTACCAATACACAAGTCGTGAGTATTGATAGTTTTAAAAATCTCAGTAAAATGAGCGAGTTAATTTTAAATGGTAACGATGCCTTACAAAGTGTTGAAGGTGTTGAAGAAATGACCAAGTTAACATCTTTAGATTTAAGTGATAACGGAATTGTTGATATTAAAGGATTAGATAATTTAATTAATTTAGAGACACTACTTTTACGTAATAACGATATTTATGAGTTACCATCGATTACCCAATTATATCAATTAGAACAGCTAGATGTGTCAGATAACAATATCCAACAGTTTGGGGATAGTCTAACCGGGCTATCTAATCTTCGGCTATTTAACGCTGAAAACAACAATATTTGTGATTTAGAGCCATTAGGTGCAATGGACAGTCTAAGAGTCCTTAATCTAGCAAATAATGATTTAGGATGCGATTTAGACGGGTTAGGTGATGGTCCTAATTTTAGTAGTTTACAAAATGCGACAGAGTTAGAAGAGTTATATTTGAATGATAATAATTTAACCTCTATTGCTGACTTAAGTGATAAAGTACTTCCAATAACTACCTTACACCTACATAATAATCAGTTAACAGACATTACACCGTTATCTCAATTTACCAGTGTTACAACCTTGACACTTCATAATAATAACATTAGTAGTATTGGTACCCTTAGTGGAATGACGGGCTTAACAGAGATAGATCTATCTAATAATAGTATCACTGATTTTACGGATTTACTGGATATTCCGAATTTACAAAATGTTTACTTGAGCGGAAATGCAATCACGCATATTCCAGATATTTCACCATGGACAGAATTAAGTGTTCTTGATTTACACAGTAATTATGATGAAAGTGGACCGACACTGACAGATACATCAGGTGTTAATGGACATCCATCGCTAGAAGCCTTAATCCTCTATGATAATGGCTTAGAGACATTACTTGATATCAGTGGTATTCCTAATCTTGATCAGCTTATTATTGATACACCAGAACTATATCTTGATGAAGAACTATATCCTAATGTTATTACGCGAATCGAGAATAGTTTCAATCAATTACCTGAACTAGACATGCAGGCAACTGATGAGAATGGTGATGTGATTGAAGGAGAATTTGCCTTCCCATTTACCTTGGGTAATAATCTTGAAATTATTAACTCATTAAGAGAAGTACCGAACATCACAACAATGGATTTATCCGAGATGAATATTGCACATATTGATGAGGCGTCAATTGCGATTCCAGGTTTAGAATCGCTACTGGTTAACGATAATCTTTTAACCGATATACGTTTTATCCTTGAAAATCCTAATCTGATTGAAATTGATGTTTCCAATAACCTCATCACGAACTTATCTGTTGTGACAAATAATGAAGGGTTAAATGAGTTGTTACATTTTACCGCCCAGAATAATCCAACAAATAGCTTAGACGGTGCATTTGAAGGACTTGCAAATATTGAAACAATTGATTTAACAAATACACCACTACTGGACATTAATCAAAGTTTTAATCAGCTTAGTGACTTAACATTATTAAGTCTTGAGTTAAGCAATACCACCAGCATAACAAATGCCTTTAATGACATATTTACTTTAGCACTAGACACCAATGTTATTACGATTGAAGACGGTGTTATTGAAACCATTGATAATAGTTTTAATAACGGGAATTATTATCAGATTACAATTGAGAATAATACTCCTAACGCAACCGAAACAAAGATAACAGCTTCATTCAATGATATTATCGTTGACGCTTCTTTAGGAATTGAGATTAGAGGAAATGATTTTGCGGCGATTAATGATAGTTTTAACCGGATAGAAACTGATCAACTTATTCTCCGGGAAAACGCTACAAATAGTCTTTTAACTAGTTTTGATTCATCGATAATTAATGGGGTGTTGGATGTATCAAATAATCAATTAAGTACTGTCCCTAGTATCAATAGTTTAACCACAATAGAAACGATTGATATTAGTCAGAATGCCTTAACAACAGTCAGTGACTTTACAGCGATGCCAACACTTGAAACACTTGATATTTCTTCTCAATATGATTCCGATACCGCGTTGCCTACATTAACAGTCATTGATGGTATTAATCAGTTAACGAGTTTAACAACGCTTTATTACAGTGATTTAAATATTACAAGCATCACAGGATTACAAGAGACAGGATTAACATCTTTTGAACTGTCTTATGAAAACAATAATGATACATTAATTACAACAATTGGTGATTCAGCATTTAATAACTCGCCATTAACCGTATTAAACTTAGGGGATCATGCGATTGCTAGTTCTAACTTCTTAAGCAATCTATCAAGTCTAGAGTTCTTAACGATTGGGCTTGATTATACAGACTATACGCCATTTAGTGGTCTTGATATGGCAACAACATTACAGAGTTTAGTGTTGTCTAATCAACAAGCCGTTTCAGATTTATCGGCGTTTAGTGGCTATGATCAACTCACTGGATTTACTTACGATAATCCAGCGCAAACAATTAGTCATTTAAGTGATCTTGATAGTTTGGCTATTATCAATCTTGAAAATAGTGACAATATCATTTCGTTTACGGATAGCTTTAATAATCTCCCAGAAGTATCACTCCCAACAGAATATTTATCAAATTATCCAAATCTTAGTAGTGTGACACGCTCATTTGATGTCTATCAATCAACACCAGTGACTATTTCTAATACATTATCTATCACTGATGGATTTAATAATGCGCGAGAAGTTACACTGTTAGCAGAGGGTGATACATCAACTATATTATTTGATACAGCCTCATTCGATAACATCGTTGATTTCACTATTGAGAATGCGGGGTATGCAACTTATGACTTCTTGGATGGATATGAGCTCTTAACAGATCTCACAATTAATCAATTATCAGCCAATATGACGGCGCTTAACAATACGACTCTAACATCATTAACTGTCGAAGCGCTTGATAACACAATAACAGATATCAACGCAACAATTGCCGAAGTTGGCTTAGTGACACTAACAG